>JADJLJ010000002.1:0-300000 GCA_016710165.1 Chitinophagaceae bacterium
CACAGGATTCAACCCATACTGATCTTGATAATGCATTTTTAACCTGAGGTGTTTGTTCTCTCCGGTATACCGATCTAAAAGCCTCTATTTTAGGACGGGCGACACTATTGTCCTGTAGAAGGGGAGAGGTACAACCTCCGGTAAGAGGGATTCTTATTCTATCATCTACATGCTCTGACTTATTTGGACCAGGGGCAACCCTATACATAGTTGGAAAAATAAAAGCAGATGATTGATTCTGATATTGCTGACCCGGGAAAGTGCCGGGGTTGGCATTAACCTCACAGGCTAAATGTATCCTGATGCCATCGTATTTTAAAGTACCATCTGGTTTTCTAGAGTTTCTGAGAAGAGTCTCAATTGCGTAAACAGCACAGGCACTCAACCAATAAGTGCTGTCCAAAGCTATTATGACCCGACCCTGATCATCCCTTCGGTAAATGGAGATGAAGTCTGCCATCATTGTTCGTCCCTCCGCCTCTTCTATAATAAAATTGTCAATTCCCTTGCTATTGGTACATATATCTATTTCGCCAATCCCCTCACAGGAATCAGGCTGAGCAGCTGCCATTGTCTGCCTGGTACCGGCCGCACTGTCTTTATGGACGTCGTTGTTCTGGTTGGCGCCGTTACAGGCAATGAAAAGAGTGCTGAACAATGCTCCTGTAAAAACAATTAGAAACTTTTTCATGTGAAAGTAGTTTTTGGTTTATGATTTTATCTGAACACTAAAATCAACAATCATTCCCACAAATGCAATAGCTTTTTCACTTTTTATTTACCGTGTTTACACCCTTTCCCGTTTTTGAGCAGTTATGTATTTTTAATTCTTCCAAATAAAAACTACATTTATTTTACCTAAACCCTGATTTATGAAGAATATACTGATTACCCTGTTAGTTTGTCTGGCTGTAACGGGATATGCCCAGGTTATTACAAAGACAGAAACTACTATGTTCGATGCCCAAGGGAAAAAGACCCAAACTGTCAAAAAGACAACTGAAGAGAACAGGACCGATAATTTAAACGGAGTTACTTTTGGTATTGGAATGGGCTGGAGTTATATGTTTAATAACCCAAAAGAATATTTTCTTACTACAGATGCAGGATATAAACTGCAGGTACAGGAATTGAGCAGGTCAAGCATTGTTTTGTCTTCTGTTATTTCTAATTAAGCTGGGGAAAATGGCAGTTCAGGAGCAAAGTGATGGCACGCATCGAAAAAGGCGTTGGTAAGTGCAAAGCGGACCAAGGTTGTAACCCGGCAGTTAAATACATTTTCCGCAACAGAAGACGGGCTTGTAAATGAACCTTTAAAGTGGTATGAACACTTTGCAGTTAACGTAAGCCTGAATCTTGCGGAGATGAATGGCGGTGATATTGCCTTTAATAAATCTATCGACGGCGGTATTGGCCTTGGGTATTATTTCAATGAGTTTACCCAGGTAGCCCTGTTTTTTGACATGCTCAGGGTAAGGCAGATGCGAAGTTATTTTGTTGACAATTTCCAGGGGCAATCCATACCAAACGGAACCGGTGTTTATAATGCGCTTGACCAGAACGACAATAACCTGTTTTATAACAAATACTATCCGGGTGTTTCTGTAAAAGTGGTTTTTTCACTGGGCAATAAATAAGTCCAAGGCCAGGTCGTACCTATAAAATTTCTGAGAGCAGCCAGCCGGCTGCTTTTTTTATTCCGTCATTTCACCGGGTCATTCTCCGTTTTAATACCCTTGCCCATGCTTCCGGGCTGTTGCACTTTTGTGTAAGCGGTTTTCTTATTACACAAATGTAAAACAGTAACAAATACCCACCAACCAATATGTACAGGGAAGCCAAATGTTCAGGGAGAAGTAAAAATTATTCAATCAATAAAACTACTGTTATGAAACAAGTTAAATCATTATTAATCGCAGCTGCATTTATTTGTTTAGCCAAAGCAGGCACCGCACAGGGCTGTAATTTTACGTGGGGCAGGTGGCAAACGGCCATGACCAGCCAATGGGGTAATGTAGAGTTCAAAGTGCAGTATTCAACCTGTAATAAAGCCGGTGGCATTTGTGGCTGGCCAAAGATTGCGCTGCTCCATACGATGGGTTATAACGCCAGCCTTGATGTGACGTTGAAAGGAGTTGATTGTGAAAACAAACCGGTAAGGGCAAGCTTTAGCACCGGGGGGAAATATATAGGAGGTAATCAGGAATATAATGAACCGGGTAACTGGCATTATTTTAAAACGGTGAATGAAGTGGCAAGGGTAGAGGTATGGATGGAGAAAGATGGTGATAAGTACAGGATGGTAATGGATAAAGAAAAGGGCATCAATAAAATTTATAAAAATGGCAGCCCCCTGCTTGCCAATGGAAAAACGGAAAACGAAGAAGAAAAGGAGGCGCAGCAAAAAAGGGAGTTAGCGGAACAGAAAAAGAAAGAAGAGGAGATCCTTAAGGAACAAAAAGAGGAGGAGGAAAAAACCAAAAAAGAAACGTCCGAAAAAGAAAAACAGGAAGCCGAAAAGGAAGAAACCGATAAAATGAATGCAGCTAAATTACGCCAAAAGCAATATGAAGACAGTGTGCGCCTGGCGGAAGAAGACAGGAGAAACAGGCTGGAGAATGCAAAGAAAAAAGACGATGTGGAAAATTTACAGGCCGCTGCTATTACCACTTCGGTAGCCGGAATAATGATGAGTGATAACCTGACCATTGAAAAAATTGAAGGTCGTAAGACCTATTTCCGGGCACAGGCTTATCTAGGCGGATATAATATTCCCCAGGTGGAAAATGTTTCTGATAAGGGTAATTTCCAATACTCTTCTCTTGGCAGCCAGTTTACCTATGGAGCCGGCGTAGCGTTAGATGGCTGGTTATATAAGACCAAGATTTTTGGTTTTTTGGTTCAGCCATACATTAATTATGGCATCGACCTGGGAAGCGGTTCTTCTGGCAGTTTTTTAAGTTATGGCGGTAATGTCAGGCTGCAGTTTGGAAAAGGGATCAAGTTGTTTGCAGAGGCAGGCTATAGTTCCCGCTCAGGCACTTATGAAAGCGATAATGATGCAGTTAACAACAGCCTGGGCATTTATACAAACAGTAACGTAACAACAATTGCAAGTTTTGATTATACCACCTACCGTTATGGAGGTGGTTTAATCGTAGATGCGATGAAGGAAGAGAACAAGAATATGGACCTGGGACTTAAACTAGGTGTTTATATAGACAATCCTAAAACAGCAGACTGGGATAAAAAATATAAAACGCCCCTGTTGTATGAAATGCAGTTCATAGCAAAAGGCGGATTTTTTATACGCGGTGAATATAGTACAGGCTACCCTTTTTCCGGTACAGCTTTGTACAAAATTGACGAACATCCCAAAGGACAATACTGGACCTTGCACCTGGGTAAAGTGTTCAATCTTACACGGTCAAAATGATACAAGGAATTAATTAAATTTCAGGCAGGAGCTGGCATCTTTTCAAAAGATGCCAGCTCTTTTAAGATTTGCGGCAACAGGGTATTTTATCGCCTTGTCACAAGGCATATATTTACTCATTCCTTTTCAGTTAACCTTTAAACCAAACTTGTCATGAGAAAATTATTTATTCTACTGGTTGCAGCCTTTAGTTGCACCACACTGCTGGCACAAAATGAAAAAAAGGAACCTGCCGCTGCAAAAAATATGGTGAAGCTGAACCTGACGGCGCTGGCATTAAAGAACTTCAGCCTGCAATACGAACGGGCTGTGGCAAAAAAAGTTACGGTGGCCGGTACCTTCCGTTATATGCCCACCGGGAGCATTCCTTTTAAAAGTTCATTTATAACGATCGCCGATGACCCGGATACAGAACGCCAGCTGAACAACCTGAAAGTGGGCAATATCGCCTTTATGCCTGAAGTGCGGTTTTACTTCAGCAAGAAAGGCGCTTACCGGGGATTTTACCTGGGCCTGTTTGGAAGCTTGGCGAGGTATAGCGCCGAAGTTCCTTTTGAATACGATGATGCCGGCCTTACCAAAACCATTCCCATGAGCGGGAACATTACCACGATCACCGGCGGACTGATGATCGGGTCACAGTTCAGGCTCGGCGGCCCGGTTTATTTAGACTGGTGGATACTGGGACCTAATTATGGTACTTCCAGCGGTAACCTGAGCGGGAAGAAATCAATGAGCCCATCTGAACAACAGTCTTTGCGGGATGAACTGACCGATGTGGATATTCCCATGACCAAATTCACCTATACCGTGGATGCAAACGGCGCTGCCATGGATATTAAAGGCCCGTGGGCAGGCATCCGGGCTGGTATAAATATCGGGTTCCGGTTCTGATCAGGCAGATATATAATTTAATTGATGACAGCTTTTAGAAAGCTGTCATTTCTTTTTTCTGTTCTCCTCATCCTTCAGGAACAAAAATTCTGCCTTGGTTATCCAGGAGATGCCGAAAGATATCAGTGCCAGCGATTCGAACCAGAAAACAAGCCGGTACTTAGTACTTAACTCATCCAGCCAGATCATGCATACAGCAATGGCTGCAATGCAGGCGATCATGATGATGCCGCAAACCAGGTAAACGATATTGCGTTCCTCTTTTTGCCGGGTAAGCTTTTTGGCGGGGTCTGTTTTCCGGAAGAGGTAAAGAGAGAAGAAGCTGAAGACCGAAAAAAGCAGTACGGCAAAAACAAAGTGCATGCTGTGTACCACCCGGTTGCAACTGGTGGTGGGGAACAGGGCCACTCCCAGGGCAAAAAGACAGCCCAGGTTTGCAGTTATGCTGTCGGTCCTGTCATAGCCTTTGTAGGTCATTAAAAAGAAACCGAGTACGAACAGTACGCCCACCAGTATATCACCGGCGGTTCCGTTATCATAATAATCGCTTACCGAGAATTCAATGTTCAGCGTGCGGTTGGCAATGAGGTTTCCAATGATCAGCAGCAGGGGCAATAATATTCCTGTGGCACCTATTAGTATGCGCAGGGCATAATAGGAAATGATCTGGTCATTTTTTTCGGGTGTTTTCACGTGGGGCATTATATCCTTTTGCATGAGAATAGTTTTTTGGGGTTGGGGATAAAGCTGCGGTACTAAAAATAAACATTATTCACAGAACCGGCATACCGTCTTTTCACTCCCCGTAATCTCCGTTAATATACCCTTGATAGGCTTTTGTGTCCGTTGCATATTTGTATGGTGATCGGGGATGGTACACAAAAGGGGTATTGATGGGGGCAGTTACTTATTTTATTTTTAATTCATAAAGCAAATGGGAAGATCAGCAAAGCCTCTCACCAGACGTGAACAGGAAGTATTGGCCGGATTGGCAAAAGGTCATTTGTACAAAGAGATCTCTCACTACCTGTCCATATCCCTCGATACGGTAAAGAAACACTGTAAGAACATTTACCAGAAACTGAACGTGCGTAACCGGACCGAAGCTGCCAATTATTTCAATTCCAGGAAAGCGGCATAACCCCCTATTATAGAAACTGTTTTATTAAATACCTAAAGCTTCTAAGCATGAAAAAAATCTTACTTACTCCGCTCATCGCCCTTTGCTGTATGTATGCTGCGGGGCAGCCCACCGCCGGGCTGGTGGCCTACTTTCCGTTGAATGGAAATTTTACATCCACAACGCCCACTACTATCACAGGTACTGTTAATGGAGCCACTGCTACCACTAATATGGCAGGTACGGCGAACAGTGCGATGAACTTTTTAAATCCAGAACCTTTGCTTGTTCCGCAGTTTGGAACCCATTCCATTAATGCTAACACAAGCTTTGGCGCCGCCCAGGACTTCTCGATTGTGTTTACTGCTTATGCCAATTCGCCTTTTGTACACACAGGTGGTTTTTATGATAACAATCTGAATAGTTCAGGTCCGGGTGTTTGGTTCTGGAATGCCAGCGGGTTTCCACAGGTTCAGTTCAACTTCAGGAATGCCTCGGTAGGAAGCACCAATGGCGCTTTTTCAGTTGGGGCATGGAAACATGTGTGTGTAGTAAGAAGCGGAGGCTCCCTGCTCTTATATATAAACGGAGTATTGAATGCTACGGGAGTTGTTGGTACAGGAACACCGGTTTATAATATACCCGCCAGGTTTGGTACGATGTCATTTTATCAATACTCACCACCTGAATACAACGGCTTTAATGGCAAACTGGATGAATTACGGATATACAACCGGGCGCTTACGCTTGCCGAAATACAGGGAATGAGCGGTGGGGCGTTGCCGGTAAAACTTACTTTATTTACTGCTTCAAAAAATAATAACAACGTTATACTAAAGTGGCAAACACAGTACGAGCAAAACAGCAGCCATTATAATATACAGCGCAGCAACGACGGACTGAACTTTACCAATGTGGCAAGAGTTAGCGCTGCAGGTAATTCGAACCTGCCGCTTAATTATTCTCATAACGATCTGCTGCCTGCCGCTGTACAATCTCAAAAAACTGTTTTTTACAGGCTGCAGTCTGTTGATGTGGATGGAAAATTTTCTTATAGCCAGGTAATCGCCCTCCAGCTGGATGCTAAAGACATGCAGTTATTTGTTTCTCCCAACCCCGCAAAAGATGTATTACAGGTGCAAACGGGCAACAGTAATGCAGGCAATGCAGTACTCATCATCTCGGATGCATCCGGAAGGCAGGTGGTCAGGAAAACTATTGAACTGCAGCAGGGGAATAACAGCATACCGGTAAATATCTCCATGCTTGGCAGGGGAACTTATTTTGTGCGGATCGTAAATGGCAAAGAATCGTTTACTAAACAATTTATAAAAGCAGATTAAGTACCCGGTAAAACCCAGTGAAACTTTAATTGTCAATAGCCTTTAACCAGGCGTCTGCCAAATGGTCAACAAACAGCCCCGCTCGGGGCTGTTTGTATTTGATCCGGTCCCCCGTATTATTCACCGTGAATAAACATAAAGTTTCCCGTCATTTCGCTCTTTCCCCGGGTTTTGTTTTTTTTAAAATTTACAGCACAATCAGAACCATTGATCACATGCTAAAAACACTATTATGAAAAAGATGATCCCGGCCGGAATAATGAACGGAAGTTTTGTACTTACTGGCCTGCTTTTTATGGCTGTTCTTTTTACCCGCTGTAAAAAGGAAGACCTGGTGCCAACCCCAAATCCAACACCTACTACGGGGCAGGGGATGTTCTGGACTGCCTCTGACCTGGGCTGCGGAAATATTACGGTTACCTTAGGTGGGGCTTCGGGAAGCATCAGCACTTATTACAATACCAGTATTCCATCCTGTGGCGCTGCTGGCTGTGCAACGTTTGACCTGGCCCCCGGCACCTATACTTATTTTGCCAGCTGTTCGGGTGGACAAACCTGGTCCGGTTCTATAACGATCGTGGCCGGAGGCTGCAGTAAAATACAGCTTACCGGCGGCGGCGGCGGTTCCACTACCGGCCAGGGAATGTTCTGGATAGCTTCGGATCTTGGCTGCGGAAATATAACCGTTATCTGCAACGGCATAAGCCGGACGATAACCGGTTTTTATGGCACGGCTCCATCTTGTGGGGCAAGCGGTTGTGCCACATTTGATCTGGGTCCGGGTACCTATTCTTTCTCGGCCAGTTGCACCGGTAAGACATGGACAGGTAATATAACCATCACTGCAGGTAATTGCAGCAAGTTTCAGCTTACCAGCAGTGGCGGCGGAGGCGGCGGTTCCACTACCGGCCAGGGTATGTTCTGGATAAATACCGACCAGGGTTGTGGAAATATCACGGTTGTCTGCAACGGCATCACCCGTACCATCAGTAGTTTTTATGCTTCTGCTCCCTCCTGCGGAGCAAGTGGCTGCGCTACTTTTGATCTGAGCCCCGGCACCTATTCTTATTCGGCAAGCTGCACCGGTAAAACCTGGAATGGAAATATAACCATTACAGCAGGCGGTTGCAGTAAAGTACAGCTCACCAGCAGCGGGGGTGGCTCTACCACCGGCCAGGGCATGTTTTGGACAGCAACGAATCATGGATGTGGCCCCATTAATGTGGTTTGCAACGGCATCACCCGTACCATCAGCAGTTATTATGCTTCCATGCCGGCATGTGGTGCAAGCGGCTGTGCCAATTTCAATCTCAGCCCCGGCACCTATTCTTATTCGGCCAGTTGTTCAGGCTATACCTGGAATGGTAATATAACGATCACGGCCGGCGGCTGCAGCAGGATACAGTTCCTGTAAAGTCCCATTACCGGTAACCTTTTATAGTGAACATGCCGGGCTGTTTTAAAACAGCCCGGCTTTGCATAAATAATCACAGATAAACCGGAATTACTCATCCTTTTTTACCAGTATTAAAAAATATGGGCAAAAATTTTACTGAAAATCAGCTGTTTATAAAAGTTCAATTAAAAATACTTCCTCTTTTCTTTGGATGGTAACCTTGGTTAGGCTTACCTTCGCCGTCCAAAATTTAAAGCCACGGGGATAGCCGTGGTAAAACCTAAAACAGAAAAGATGAGCAAATTACATTTCACTACCAAACATGCGAACGAGGCTACCGTTACACACAACTGGTACGTTGTGGATGGTACTAATCAAACCGTAGGCCGCATGTGTTCAAAGATCGCTGCAATACTTCGTGGTAAGAACAAAGCCTACTACACGCCACACGTTGATTGCGGCGACTACATCATTGTTACCAATTGCGAAAAGGTAAAACTTACGGGTAATAAGATGGATAATAAAGTATATGACACGTTCAGCGGTTACCCGGGCGGTCGTAAGGAAGAGGTTGCAAAAACGCTGCTGAAGCGCAGGCCGGAAGTGATCATTGAGCGGGCTGTTAAAGGCATGCTTCCAAAAAACCGGTTGGGCCGCAAAATGTACAAAAAACTTTTTGTGTACCAGGGTGATGTGCATCCGCATGGAGCACAACAACCAAAAGAACTGAAATTCTAACCCTTCGGCTTCGCCCAGGGTTATTAAAAACAAATAATTTTCATTCGAAACAAAACAATAAATGGAAAAGCAAAAAAATGCAGTCGGCCGGAGAAAAGAAGCGGTAACCCGTATCTTCCTTTCAAAAGGAGATGGGAAAATAACCGTTAACGGCAAAGATTATAAAACGTATTTTCCGCTGGTGTATTTACAGAACCAGGTGGAAGCGCCTTTAAAAACAGTTGAGTCTGCCGATAAATTTGATGTAGTGGTCAACGCTACAGGCGGCGGGGTAAAAGGACAGGCAGAAGCAGCCAAGCTGGGCATTGCCCGGGCGTTGATCGAGGTGAATGCTGAATACCGTCCGGCTTTAAAAGCTGCCGGTTTGCTGAAGCGTGACCCACGTTCTGTTGAGCGTAAAAAACCAGGTCGCAAAAAAGCAAGAAGGAGCTTCCAGTTCTCTAAACGTTAATCGTTATTGGTTAATCGTAATCCGGTTGGCCAGCTACCATTAACAGATAACATTTAACAAATAACAGTTAACATAACATACAATGGAAAATAATACTTCCTTACAACAGCAACTTTTAGAAGCCGGTGTTCATTTCGGTCACCTGAAGAAGAAATGGAACCCCAAAATGCTGCCTTATATCTTTGCAGAAAAGAAAGGCATTCACATCATCGACCTGAACAAGACCGTGGAAGGTTTGCAGGAATCTGCGGCAGCGCTTAAAGCGATCGCACGCAGCGGTAAAAAAGTAATGTTTGTGGCCACCAAAAAGCAGGCTAAAGAAATTACCAGCGATTGTGCAAAGCGGGTGAACATGCCATTTGTTACCGAGCGCTGGCTGGGTGGTATGCTGACCAACTTCAACACCGTTCGCAAGAGCGTTAAGAAGATGCAGAGCATTGAAAAGATGCTGGCAGACGGAAGCGCTGAAAGCCTGACCAAGAAAGAACGCCTCACCCTGAGCCGGGATAAGGAAAAAATGGAAAAAGTGCTTGGCGGTATCTCCCAGATAAGCCGTGTACCTGCTGCCCTGTTCCTGGTGGATATCGGTCATGAGCACATTGCCCTTGCCGAAGCAAAGAAATTAGGCATCACCACGTTTGGTATGGTGGATACGAACTGTGATCCGAACAGGGTTGATTTTGCCATTCCGGCCAATGACGATGCTACCAAATCAATTGCCATTGTTGTTAATTACCTGACCGCTGCCATTGCCGAAGGTTTACAGGAGCGCCAGGCTGATAAAGACGAAGAAGACAGCCACGATGTGGAGGAAAGCGCCGAAGCCAAAGCAGCCCGTTTTGAAGAAAAAGTGGAGGGAAGTGAAGAAAGAGCGAAACGTGGAAGGGGTACTTCTGCTCCAAAACGCCGCATACCGGGTCCGGGTGCAGGCGGCAGAAAGCCGGCAACTAAATAATTGCCGGTACCAAAACAGCACTGCGGGGAGGAGCATTTAATTTTTTAATTTTTAATTTTTAATTCAAATGAGTGTTACAATAACAGCAGCAGATATAAATAAATTACGCCAGACAACCGGCGCCGGTATGATGGATTGCCGCAAAGCATTGACAGAAAGCAACGGCGATTTTGAAGCAGCCATTGACTGGTTACGCAAACAGGGCCAGAAAGTAGCCGCCAAGCGCAGCGACCGGGAGGCCAAAGAAGGGGTGGTGATCGCTCAAACAACAGCCGACCATAAAAGCGGTATCGTTCTTTGCATCAGCTGCGAAACAGACTTCGTAAGCAAGAATGCTGAATTTGTGGCCTTTGCACAAAGCATTGCCGATGCAGCCATCGCCAACAATGTTAAAACAGCAGAAGAATTAAATGCTGTTTCTGTAAATGGTTCAACGGTTACAGAACTGATCAATGATAAACTGGCAGCCATCGGGGAAAAAATTGCCCTCACAAAATTTGAAAGGATCGATGCTCCTTACGTGGCTTCTTATATACACGGTGCCAACCGCATGGGTGTATTGGTGGCCATGACCAAAGAAGCAGCCGAAGCAGGTAAAGACGTGGCCATGCAGATCGCAGCCATGAACCCGCTGGCTGTTGATGAAACTTCCATCGCCCCGGAAACGGTTGCGCGGGAAAAGGAGATCGCTATTGAGCAGATCAAGGCCGAAGGCAAACCGGCTGAAATGGCTGAAAAGATCGCCATGGGTAAAGTGAACAAGTTCTTTAAAGAAAATACCTTGCTGGCCCAGGCTTTTGTAAAAGATAACAGCAAATCCGTAGCGGATTATTTGAAGAGTGTGGATGGGGATTTGAAAGTTACAGATTTTAAGCGGGTGGCATTGGGATGATTTCAAAATACAGAAATAGTAAAAAGAGCGAAACATTTTGTTTCGCTCTTTTTTGTTCCGGCAAGATGCGGGTAATTAATTTTCTTCATTCGCCGGGTAAATATTGTCTGCCATTTTCCACTTCCCGTTTTCTTTAACGAAAGGTACAATGCTCCAGGTACGGTCTTTTTCCTGTGCACCTTCCATAAGTTCGCTGCCGATCCTTAAAAGAGCGGTATTGCCGGTAATGGTAACCACGTATTTATTTTTTGGTGACGTATACCATTTGTACGTATACTGAATGGATTCCTGTCCGCCTGCCCAGCGGTCATAATCAAAACCTGCTGCAATTTCTTCAACCGGATCGGCTTTAAAGCAGCTATCCGAATATTTAAAATGTGCTCTTTCGGCTTCTATATAGGCTTCACCCACGTAAGGCACATTACTGCGCAGGTATGAAAAATACTTTTCCGCTTCCTTCCATTGAACACGATAAGGTGGTGCATTATCTTTTCCCTTGCCTTTATACAAAATAAATGAATTGAATTTCACCTCATGCTTCCGGTAAAAATCCAGGAAGTTGAAAAAGGTTTGCCTGATCTGTTTTTGCTCCGTGGTCAACTGGGCAAAAGAATGAATGGCAATGCATGCTGTTACCAGCAGGAGGATTACTTTTTTCATGATCAGTATTTTACAAAAATATAGAAACCTGCAATGATTTGATTGCTAAAAATAGGATGTGGGTATCTTCTGCACATACCCTTCAATGGGTATTTTTTTAATGGTTGAAACCGGTTGATCATTAAAAATACCCGGGTTTTACTACGTACCAAATAACCTGTAATTTTAATGAATGGAAACCTATCAATCTTATTTTGAAGAAAACAGACAGTCATGGAACAAGCGCACCGGCGTTCATAAGGACTCTGCTTTTTATGACCTGGCAGGATTTAAAAAAGGAGCCTCCTCCCTTAGCCCCATTGAACTGGGCGAACTGGGCGATGTGAAAGGGAAAACCCTGCTGCACCTGCAATGCCATTTTGGGATGGATACCATGAGCTGGGAAAGGGAAGGGGCAACCGTTACGGGTGTTGACCTGAGTGATGAAGCGATAAAACTGGCCAATGAAACAAGAACGGAACTTAACCTGGGTGCCGAATTCATTTGCTGCAACGTGTATGACCTGAAAGATCATCTGGATAAAAAGTTCGATATTGTTTTCACTTCCTATGGCACCATTGGCTGGTTGCCTGACCTTGACAGGTGGGCGGAGATCGTTTCTTATTTCTTAAAACCCGGGGGCACATTTTACATCGCCGATTTTCACCCGGCCTTGTGGATGATGGATGATAATTTTGAATACATTAAATACAGTTACTTCAATACCCAGGTGATCACGGAAGAGATATCCGGTTCTTATTCCGACCGGAATGCCCCGATAAGATCCACGGAGCATGGCTGGAACCATCCGTTTACCGAGATCTTTAATTCGCTGCTGAAGTATGATCTGCAGATCATACAGTTCAATGAATTTCCGTATTCAACCTACAATTGTTTTAATAACCTGGAACAGGGTGAAGATGGCATGTGGCGCATAAAGGGAATGAATGAAAAACTACCTATGATGTATTCCATAAAAGCAAGGAAAGAAACCCGTTAGCTATCGGGATAAAAATATATCTTCGCAAAAATTAACATGCCGATGCTTCCTAAGTACAAAAGAATCCTGCTTAAACTTTCCGGCGAATCCTTAATGGGGGATAAGAATTTCGGTATCGACAGCGAAGTGATCGCCCGGTATGCGCAGGACATAAAATCGATCATTGAACTGGGTGTGCAGGTGGCCATTGTGATCGGGGGAGGGAATATCTACCGGGGTACCAATGAGGCGGAAAGCGGTATTGAAAGGGCCCAGGGAGATTATATGGGTATGCTGGCAACGGTCATCAATGGTATGGCCGTGCAGAGTGGCCTGGAGAAGGCCGGCATTTATACCCGTTTGCAAAGTGCCATAAAAATGGAGCAGATCGCAGAACCATACATACGCAGAAGGGCCATGCGTCACCTGGAAAAAGGAAGGGTGGTGATCTTTGGAGCCGGTACCGGTAACCCTTATTTTACGACCGATACAGCCGGTTCATTACGGGCCATTGAGATCAAAGCCGATGTCATCTTAAAGGGTACCCGGGTGAATGGCATTTATACGGCCGATCCTGAAAAAGATCCGACCGCAACAAAATATGAGACCATCTCTTTTGCCGATTGCATACAAAAGAACCTGAAGGTGATGGATATGACGGCTTTCACTTTATGCATGGAAAATAATTTACCCATCGTGGTATTCGATATGAATACAGAGGGCAATCTTCTGAAAGTGGTGACCGGCGAAAAAGTGGGCACGCTTGTGACTTAAAAACCGAAAAGGCTATAAAGCAAAAGGGCTGCATGATTTCATGCAGCCCTTTTCATTCTTGTTTGGTTTGAGGGTTAAAGGGTACTTAGATAGGCTAATATTTCGGGTAAAGATCTTTTAACGGGCCTGACAGAAACAACCTGGGTATTTGTACCATTTGTTGGGGTCATGGTAACGGCACTCTCGTAACCTAAATAATAATCGTTCGCCTGTTTGGAAATGACCACAACCGTGATCACTTTACCAACGGGCAGTTTCGGGCTGATGAATTTTTTTGCGCTCAGTTCCGGATGCATACCGGCTACCGAACGGAAATCTTTCAGTACGGTAAACGCCATCGTGTTGGTATTGGTAAAATAATTTGCAATTTCTGCCGATACCGATACCGTAGCAGAACTTGCCACATTGTAATTATAAGCCACGTTTATCCAGCGCAGGTGATTGGTATAAATTTCATAGACCTGGGAGCCGGCATTAATAAAGTTATTTGCCAGGTCATTGTTCGGAAGCCAGTTGAAATGCTGCGGATTTGATTCGTCACCAAAGAACAACTTCATCTGCTGGTTGACGGGAAGATCGGTATACCGGATATTTATTTTTGCATTGGGCGCCAGCAAGACCGGAACACCATCCTTTTTCAACCGTACAAAAAGTTCACCGGCACTGACCTGCAAACTGTCGTTGCTGGTGGTAGGCCTGTTCATGCGGATCATATCTCCTTTCTTTCTCAATACAAGGATCTCTACCTGTACCTTGCCGGTAAGGGGCTGGCCGGTGGTGCTTACGCAGCAGTTGGGAGGGAAGTTGACCTGCACACCAAACGGAGTGGATACCGTGGCAATATTAGCGTTGACTTCAATGCTGTCGTTATACGGAGCAAGGAGTAAACTGTTCTTCAGTATTGAAACCGGCATGGACGCAGTAACAGCAGGTTGCCAGGTGGTATCGGGACCATTCACCTGTCCCGGGTCAGGTACAAAAATATCCGTATTCTTCTGGCAGGAATTCAACAGGAATATTCCCGCTGCTAAAAATGATCTGATTATTTTTTTGTTCATTGATCTTATAGTTTTAATAGGCCCGCATTATTCAGATACTTCATTTTCATTTTGTGCTGCCTGGTATTATTTCAGGTCAAGCCGTACGCCTAAGCGAAGGCCCGCTGTTTGGTATTTTTGTTTTAATGTGGTATTGTCTTTATTCATCGGTGAAAAATTATACCTGAAATAAGGCTCTGCCAGCAGGTGAAGCTTCTCATTCAGTTTATAATAAACAGCCACCCCGCCGGTAAAGCCAAGGCCTGCATTTGTTTTGAACTGGTATGGCGAGGAACTTTTCCCGGTGGTGATGCTGACCGGCTGGTAGGATGCATCAAGCACGTCTCCCTTTTGCCAGCTGTAGATATTCACGATCACCCCCGCATTGATGTTTGCATGCCATTTGCCATTTCCTAATTCATACCCCACTACCAGCGGAACGTCAATGCTCCGGTATTTATTAATGGTTGTTTTATAGCGGGTGCCGGTAGTGGTATAGGTTCCCAGTGTATCACCGTTGGCATCAATGATATACGTTACATGCACAATATTGCCCTGGCTGAACGTGAACTTTTCATTTATCTGGCTGTAATTAACTCCGGCACGTACACTCATGGAGTTATTAAAGACCCTTGTGTAGCGGATGCCGGCGCTGTATGCCGAACTGAATTTTGTACTTTCTTTTCTCTTCTTCAGGTATTCGGAATTTCCGGTATCACTTAAACTACGGAAAGCGTAATCGGGGCCGGCATATATTTCCAGGTATTTTTTATTCCCGGAGGCATTCTTTTCAATACCGGGACAATCAGGAAGAAAGGATACCTGGTTAAAAGAAAGAAGTAATTGTCTTTTATTTTTTTGCCCCGCAGCCATTTTTTCAGCATCAAACGTCAGGCGTCCCAGTAAACTACCCCCGGTTAAATATTCATCTTTCTCCTCTTCAGGACCGGGAGCGGTCATATTCATGTTCAATAAGCTGCCGGTGCCCTTTTGTTTTTTCCTCGCAGTTCCGGAATTCTCCGTTACTGAAATCTCATCATCATTCTGTGATGAAGGGGCGCTTATAAGAATATTGTTTTTCCCGGTGGTTGAAAGAGAAGAATTGTTGCCTGCTGATGTGTTGCCTGGATCGGCTCCCCCTTTTTCTGTATTTAAGCCGGTGGAAGGATTTTCCTGTGCGGCGGAATTGTTATTGCCCGGTATCTGATCCTTGCCAGTTGTTATTTGCGGGTTGCCCGGAACACTGTTTTTTCCGGAAGCAGTTTCTGTATTGACAGGCACAGCCGTTTTATTGAAATACCACCAGGCCGTTCCGGTACTTATTGCCAGGAACAGGCCAGCCAGCAGCAGCCTGGTTTTATTGCTGTTCCAGAAACCAACCGGTTTTCTCCGTTCGTTCCGGGCGGCAATATTCTCCCAGATGCGTGGGTGCACATCGGGAGCGTAACTGCTGAACTGCTCTTTTATATAGTTATCAAATTGCTGGCTGTTGTTCATACTGCCACTTTTTGTAATTGTAAAATTTGTTTTTGCAGCATATTACGGGCTTTTACCAGTTGGCTTCGGCTGGTGCCCGGCTGTATGCCCAGCATTTCGGCTATCTCATCATGTTGAAATCCTTCTACCACGTATAAATTAAAAATGATCCGGTAACCGTCGGGCAGGCTGTTGATCAGGTCCAGTAATTCCTTCTCGGTCAGGTGGCTGTAGGCCGATGGTTCCATACCACTTTCATCCCGGTCCTTCACCTCGTATCCCACCACTTCTTTTTCATATCTCCGTAAGGAGTATTTTTTCAAAGCCGTATTAACTACGATCCTTCTTATCCATCCTTCAAAAGAACCTTCAAATTTAAACTGCTGCAACTTGTCAAAAACCTTGATAAATGCATCCTGTAAAATGTCCTCCGCATCGGCCCCGTTGCGGGCATAACGATGACAAACGCCAAGCATACGGCTGGCGAAGCGGTGAAAAATTTCCTTTTGGCAGGAAGGTTCCCCCCTTAAACATCCTCGTATGAGTTGGTCTTCCGTCAATTATTGTTAAGTTTACACCGGGCATTTACTGTTGAAGATACCCGGACACTTCAATACGCTGCCCCAAAGGGGTTTATTGCTTAAAAGGTACAAAAAAGGGCTGATTTCCTTGTTTTTAGGGGGTAAACCGGCTAATTTGAAAAAGAACCGTATTTAAAATAAAAAAATACCATGTTTTCAGAATAACAGGTAAAACAACTGGTTTCCATGAACGACAGTCTGCAGGTGCAGATTGCTGATATAAATACGGTGCTTTCTGAACGGGAAAAGGAACTGGAGATACTCCGGGCCGAACTCTTTGAGGCGACAACCTTACGTAGTAAACTGGAAGGCCAGTCGGCCGAAATTGAAAGCATACAGGATAAACTTGGAATAAAGCAGCAGCAGGCAGAGGGTGCCGAAGAAAGGGCGTTGGAACTGAAACAGGAACTGGGTGAAGCAAAAAGACTGCAGGTAAAATACGATGACCTGGCGCAACAATATGCCTACCTGCAAACTCAATATGAAGACATTAAGCTGCAACTGGCAGAGGTAACTGAAAGAAATTTTCAGCTGCAGCAGGTTGCCGGACGGATAGGTGAACTGGAAAGCAGGCTGGAAAACATGGCCATCGAACGGGATGATCTGAAAGAAAGAATAAAAACGATGGAATCACTGAAACACCTGCGGGAATTCAACGTATAATATTTGCGTGTTGACCTTTAAAAAGGACTGTTGTAAAGCAGCCCTTTTTTATTTGTACCAATTAGATGAACTTTACCGTATAATAGTTATCCATGCAAAATATAGCCGACCTGCGAACAGAATATAAAATGCAAACCCTGCTGGAGGCCGATGTGGATGCCGATCCTGTTAAGCAGTTTGAAAAATGGTGGGATGATGCGCTGAAAAGTGAGATATATGAGGCAAATGCCATGACCCTGGCAACCGTTGATGCCGATATGGTTCCTTCGGCCCGGATCGTATTGCTGAAGGGATTTGATGAAAAGGGCTTTGTCTTTTTTACCAATTACAACAGCCAGAAGGGGAGTGAACTGGCCAGGAACGACCGGGCCTGCCTGGTCTTTTTCTGGAAAGAACTGGAGCGCCAGGTACGGATAACCGGTATTGCAGAAAAAATAAGTGCAGAAGAGAGCATTGCTTATTTCAACAGCCGGCCGGATGGCAGTAAAATAGGAGCGTGGGCCTCCCCCCAAAGCCTGGTAGTGGCCGGAAAGGCCTGGCTTAAAGAAACATTTGATTATTATATGGAACGTTTCAAACACGGCGAGATCCCCAGGCCGCCGCATTGGGGCGGGTACCGGGTAAAGCCGTTCCGGGTCGAATTCTGGCAGGGCCGCCCAAACCGCCTGCACGACCGCATATTATATACATCAGCAGAAGATAATTCCTGGAAGATCGAGCGCCTGGCTCCTTAGTGGGGGAACAGGAATTGGGAATTTGTAATTGGGCTTCAGGACAGAACATCCCATGTATTGATTACAAATTCCCAATCACACATTTATGCCTTCTTTTTGGCAGCCGCTTTCTTTTTTGGGGCAGTCGCAGCAGTGGCTGCTTTTTTTACCCGCTTTGACGGCCTTGATTTACCAAAAGATCCTTTGGTAATCTTACCTTTTTTGGTTTTGATATCACCACGTCCCATAAAAATGAATTTAGTTTAAATGAAAGATAAACATTGTACAAAAAAAGCAAGGTGCCATGGCGCCTTGCTTTTTAATGTGGTAGATACACCATTACAGTTTAGCTGATAATTCCTTACCGGCTTTAAACTTGGCAACTTTCTTTGCTTTGATTTTGATAACAGCACCCGTTTGTGGGTTGCGGCCGTTACGGGCAGCTCTTTTTGATACAGAGAATGTACCAAATCCAACCAACGTTACTTTACCGCCACCTTTTAAAGTTTTAGTAACTGCTTCTACAAAAGAATCTAAAGCATCGTTTGCCTGAGTTTTTGTAATACCTGCATCATCAGCAAGTTTTGAAATCAATTCAGCTTTGTTCATGATAATTTTTTTTGAATTTTAATGTGCAACAAATATATACGGTTTTTGATTGCAACAAAATTTTTTTTGTGATTTTTCTTTTTGTAAATAACTGCTGAAATCCAGATTTGACAAGGATTTTACCCCATCGCATATTTTTAAAATCCAGGGCAGGGAGGCGAAGGAAACCGTAAAACGCTTTGCTGTAAAGGGTTTTAGCGTATTGCCCCCTGAAATCCTTTGCCCATGCGGTTTTTAGGCGATTAAAAAAAGCAGCGGGAATTAAAAAAAACGGGAAATAATTGTTTTGCACATTTAGTTAACAACCTGCATTACGGAGCGGAAGGCAATGAATTTATCGCCCCATTTATCAAAACTTTTCCGGCGCATAAGGGCTGCATGGTTCTCAATATAATTGTTGTACAGGCCCTTGCTTTCTGCATGGTATTGTATGGCATAGGTAGGTCCTTCTGAAGTATCCACTTCCAGCAACTGTAAAATAACAGCATGGGTGAAACAGCCGGTGTTTATCACTTCCGGAATGTGTTCTTCCTTGAGCCAGGTAAGCCATTGTTCTTTGATCGCTTCCTGCACTTTGATGGTAACGTTGTAGATGATCATCCGGAAATCATTTTTCTTTTATTTCAACATACACCGGGCAATGGTCGCTGTGCTTTACATCCGGGAAGATATCGGCATCCTTCAATTGCTTTTTAAGCGCTTCGGTAACAGTGATGTAATCAATGCGCCAGCCTTTATTATTCAATCTTACCGAAGGGAAACGCTGGCTCCACCAGCTGTACCGGTGCGGCTCCGGGTGAAACTCCCGGAATGTATCGATCCAGCCGCTGTCTAAGAATTTCGTAAGCCATTCCCGCTCCTGCGGTAAAAAACCGCTGCTGTTCTTATTGCCCCTGGGGTCGTGTATGTCAATTTCATGATGCGCTATGTTGTAATCTCCCACCAGGATTATTTTCGGGTATTTCTTTTTCAGTTTGTTCAGGTAGGAATGAAATTCATCCAGCCAGCCATATTTGAACTGCTGTCTTTCATCACCACTGGTGCCGCTGGGGAAATAAGCATTGATGAGGCGGATGTCGCCAAAGTCCAGTTGTATCACCCGCCCTTCATCATCGCTGGGGGCATGGCCATTGCCATACTCAACATGATCCGGCTTCTTTTTGGAGAAAACCGCCACACCGCTGTATCCTTTTTTTTGTGCGCTGTACCAGTAATGATGAAAACCCAGCGCTTCCAGTTGTTTGATGTCCACATCGTCTTTGGTGGCCTTGGTTTCCTGCAAACAGATGATATCTGCCGGGTTGGTCTTAAGCCAGTCTATGAATCCTTTCTTCAGGGCGGCACGTATGCCGTTTACATTGTACGAGATGATACGCATAAGCGGAGTGGTTGTGAATATTAACAATGCATAGTTACAAAAAAGAAATAAATTCAGTGTACGATTATGGAAGACATAAAGAATTTCGAGGATTTCTATAAACGGAAGATCCAGCCAAGCCTGGATGAACTGGACAATGACAAATCTGCCGCGGCTAACTGGAAAAGGTTCACCTGGTTCACCGGGGCCGGCACCTTCACCAGTTTCCTGCTGTATTATAACAGGTTGCTGCCCATCGGACACATACTGGCCATTGCCATGCTCATCATGTGCATCATCGGCGTTTATTTTTCAGCCAGATACTCCGACCGGTATATCGACGATTTTAAAGAAAAGATCATTGGCCCCATCATCACGTATATCTATCCTTCGGCAGTGTATAAACCCATGGGTTTTATTTCAAAGAAGGAATATAAGGCAAGCGGTCTGTACCGCCGCCGCTTTACGCATTTTGACGGCGATGATTACTGGGAGACCGTTTACAACGGGCTGGCATTTCATTGCTCGGAGATCAAATCATGGATCGATGATTCAACCAGCAAAACATACATCTTTAAAGGATTGTTCTTTTGTGCCCGGATAAACAGGTCATTCTCCGGGGGAACGTATCTATGGACGAAAGGTAATTCCCAGTTGCCTGCAAGCATGGCAGATGAGCACTACCGGATGTATCCCTTGCCGCATGTACAGAAAGTGAATACGGGCCATGAAGCATTCAGCAAACACTATACGGTTTACACCAGCAATGCAGATGAGGCCTCGCTGATCCTTTCCTATAATATGATGGACCACATATTGCTCATCAAAGAGAGACTGGGAAAAGACATTGTCCTTTCTTTTGTGGCGGGAAAATGTTACATCGCTGTGCCATTCGAGGAGAATCTCCTGGAACCACCCAAAAATGGCCTGCGGGATAAAGAGGAAATAAAAAACTATTTCCTGACGATCCTGCTCGTCTTCAATATCATAAACAGGCTGGAACTGAATCGCCTTGCCTGAACCTTAATAAATCATTGCGGAAAGGAGTTTAGAAATAAAATATTTTAAATTATCATTGTTAAAAATAAATTATGGAAAACAGCAACGAACTTTCTCCTAAAGGCAACCAGCAAGACCCCGCATCTGCGAATCCTGCAGAAACAATTTTTTCAAAAGAAGAATTTTCAATAGAGGGGTACGACAAGCATATCCGCCAGGCAAGAAATATGCTTTTTATTGCTGCAGGCATTTTGTTATTAAATGCCCTGGTGTTGTTTTCTAAATACCCTTTTGATATAGAGATCATGTGGCTGGACTATATGCTCTGGACGGGTTACATCGGTGGCTTTATTGCGCTGGGGTTCTGGACAAAGAAAAAACCTTATTATGCAATCATCGGCGGATTGATATTGTTTGGTGTTTTTATCCTGGTGAATGCCATTAATGCACCCACCACCATCTTTGGCGGCCTGATCTTTAAAATAGCGGTGATCGTGTTTTTAATAAAAGGACTAAACGATGCCAAAAATGCACAGGAAATGAAAGAGCAGTTTGAAAAAGAATAGCGCTACTCTAAGACCGGCTTCAGCCACCTGGAAGCTTCATCCAGGCCCATTCCTTTTCTTCCGGCATAATCTTTCAGCTGGTCGTTATTTATTTTGCCCACACCAAAATATTTGCTTTCGGGATGAGCAAAATACCATCCGCATACAGAGGATGCCGGGTACATGGCCAGCGATCCGGTAAGATGAATGCCGGTGGCTTCTTCGCCGCCCAGTAATTCAAAAAGCTTGTACTTTTCTGTATGGTCCGGGCAGGCAGGATAACCCGGTGCAGGCCGTATGCCGGAATATTCTTCTTTGATCAGTTGTTCATTGGTCAGGGCTTCATTCTTCTCATAGCCCCATAATTCTTTCCTTGTTTTTTGATGCAGGCACTCCGCAAATGCTTCTGCCAGCCGGTCGGCCAATGCCTGCAGTATTATTTTATTATAATCGTCATGCTGTGATTCAAAGCGCCTGATGTGTTCTTCAATTCCTTTAATGGTCACCGAAAAGGCACCGATATGGTCCTGCTGCTTTTCTTCTGCCGGGGCAATAAAATCTGCCAGGGATAAATTGGGCTGGCCATCTGCCTTTTTGATCTGCTGGCGCAGGAATTCCAGCTTCACCACACCACCCGGCGATAACACATCCACCGTATCGGGCGCTGTTTTGGATGCAGGCCAGAAGCCCGTAACGCCTTTTGCCGTCAGCCATTTTTCTGCAATGATCTTGTCCAGCAATGCATTGGCATCATTATACAGTTTTGTTGCTTCCGTTCCTACCTTATCATCACTCAGTATCTGCGGAAACTTTCCGTGCAATTCCCAGGCGATGAAGAAGGGCTGCCAGTCGATGTATTTCCTTAATTCATTCAGATCGTGGTTGTCAAATTGCTTTGTCCCGGTAAAGGCAGGGGTAACCGGCTGGTAAGACGCCCAGTTGATCTTTGTTGCATTCTTTTGTGCATCCGCAAAGGATAAGAACTGTTTGATCGGTTTCTTATTTTCAAAATCCGTTTTCAGCTTTTGATACTCGGTCCTGATATCACCCAGGAAATCCTCTTTCTGTTCATTATTCAATAAGCTGCCTGCCACGGTCACGCTCCGGGAAGCATCCAGTACATGCACCACGCCTTTGTCATATTGCGGAGCAATTTTAACTGCTGTATGCATACGGCTTGTGGTGGCCCCGCCAATGAGCAATGGCTGCTTCATGTTCCTTCTTTTCATTTCATGCGCTACATGCACCATTTCGTCGAGCGACGGCGTGATCAATCCGGACAGGCCGATGATATCAGCACCAAACCTTTCTGCTTCATCCAGTATTTTATCGGCAGGTACCATCACACCCAGGTCTTTTATTTCATACCCGTTACAACCCAGTACCACGCCCACAATATTCTTCCCGATATCATGTACATCGCCTTTTACAGTGGCCAGTAAGATCTTTGCTGCCCCGGCAGATTCCTCATTCACCGTTCCTGCAGCAAGGTGTGCCTGCTTGCGGTCTTCTTTTTCCTGTTCAATGAAGGGGGTTAAAACCGCCACCGATTTTTTCATGACCCGTGCACTTTTTACCACCTGGGGCAGGAACATCTTACCACTGCCGAACAGGTCACCCACCACATCCATACCTGCCATCAGCGGGCCTTCGATCACATCAAGCGGCCGGGGATATTTTTTCCTTGCTTCTTCGGTATCTGCATCAATAAAATCGGTGATGCCGTTCACCAATGCATGTTTTAAACGTTCTTCAACCGGAGTATTCCGCCAGGCATCCGTTTTTTTCTCTTCTTTGTCGCCTGCTTTTACCGTTTCTGCAAAAGCGATCAGTTTTTCTGTGGCTTCGTTGTTATCATTATTGCGGTTCAGGATCACGTCTTCACATAGTTCCCGCAATGCCGGTTCGATCTCATCATACACGACCAATTGGCCGGCATTAACAATGCCCATATCCATGCCGGCTTTGATGGCATGGTATAAGAATACGCTGTGCATGGCCTCCCGCACGGGTTCGTTCCCCCGGAAAGAAAAGGAAAGGTTGCTCACCCCGCCGCTCACTTTCGTCAGCGGCATCAATTCTTTTATTTCCCGGGTGGCCTCAATAAAGTCAACGCCGTAATTATTGTGTTCTTCCAGTCCCGTGGCTATTGCAAAGATGTTGGGGTCGAAAATAATATCCTGCGGATCAAAGCCAACGGTTCCTGTAAGAATCTTATAAGCCCGGTGACATATCTCCACTTTCCGGTCTTTGGTATCTGCCTGTCCTTTTTCATCAAAGGCCATTACAATAACGGCTGCCCCGTACATTTTACAGGTAATGGCCTGTTCAATGAACTTCTTTTCCCCCTCTTTCATGGAGATGGAGTTTACGATGCACTTGCCCTGCACACATTTCAACCCTGCTTCGATGATCTCGAATTTGGATGAGTCCAGCATCACCGGGATCCTGGCGATATCCGGTTCGCTTTGTAATAAATTGATGAATGTGGTCATGGCCTGCACACCATCCAGCAGGGCGTCATCCATGTTCACATCAATGACCTGTGCGCCGTTCTCCACCTGTTGCCTGGCAACACCCAGCGCTTCTTCATATTTGTTTTCCCTGATGAGGCGTGCAAATTTCTTGCTGCCGGTCACATTGGTGCGTTCACCAACATTCAGAAAGTTTGTTTCCGGCCGGACGATCAGTGGCTCCAGTCCGCTGAATCTGCTGTATGGTTTAATGGTTGACATTTTTTATTTTTTACCGCAAAGGCGCCAACGCTAAGCAATCAGTTTTGCGCCTCTGCGTCTTAGCGGTTATAATACTTCTTCTAAAACCGGTAATGCTCTTGGTTTTATTTTTCTTACATGATCTGCAATGTGCTTGATATGCTCCGGGGTGGTACCGCAGCAGCCACCCACAATATTCACCCAGCCTTCCCGTGCCCATTCTTCCAGGTAATGCCCGGTGTCTTCCGGTTGCTCATCATATTCTCCCATGGCATTGGGGAGGCCGGCATTGGGATATGCAGAAACATAGCAATTGGCCAGCTGCGACAGTTCTTCAATATGCGGCCTCATTTCTTTTGCACCCAATGCACAGTTCAATCCAACACTTAAGGGCCTGGCATGCATTACGGAAATGTAAAAGGCTTCTAAGGTCTGCCCGCTTAATGTTCTTCCGCTGGCATCGGTGATGGTACCAGAAATAGAGATGGGCAATTCCGGCTTCCCGGTATCCTGGAAATATTTTTTAATGGCAAAGATGGCAGCCTTTGCATTCAGGGTATCAAAGATGGTTTCGATCAGCAGCAGGTCAACGCCGCCTTCCACCAGTCCTTTTACCTGTTCGTAATAGGCGTTTACCACCTGGTCAAAGGTAACGGCACGGAAACCCGGGTTGTTTACATCCGGGGAAAGGGATAATGTTTTGCTCATTGGACCGATGGCGCCTGCCACCCACGCAGTCTTGCCGCTTTCTGCCACAGCTTCTTTTGCACATCTGGCGGCGGCCAGATTTAATTCATAGGCAAGGCTTTCCATTTCATAATCGGCCAATGAAATGGCCTGGCTGTTGAAGGTATTGGTTTCAATGATATCCGCCCCGGCATCCAGGTATTGTTTATGAATGCCTTTAATGATGTGCGGCTGTGTGATACAAAGCAGATCATTGTTTCCTTTTACATCAATATGCCAGTTCTTAAAACGTTCGCCGCGGTAATCGGCTTCTGTAAGTTTGTGCCGCTGGATCATGGTGCCCATGGCCCCATCAATGATGAGGATGCGTTCTTTTAAACTGTCTTGCAGTGTTTTCATCAATAAATAATTTACTTCCGGTAATGAAACCGGGTCAAGTGATCACCACAAACTTTTAAACGAGAATCAATCCGGGAAAGGTATTGCAGAATTGCTTTCGTTTATTAGTTCAGTTGGTGGAACGATCAACAGGCCGAACAATAAACAAATCTGCCTGTTTGCAGTGGCAAAAATATGACATGTGGATGATACAGCAAAAACTGATATATCACCGGCAGGGGTAAGCCAGGGGCGGGTGTGCCGGGAATCGCTTAGTTCTTTTTTTCGTAATTACAGGTCACGGTCAGTTCAACCGTCTCGGCAATATTGTTCTTTACAGTTGCCGGGATCTTTATGTTATAATCTTTCGGCTTTATTTTAAATACGGAACCGGCACGGATGCTCCCCGACCGTATGGTCAGCTTGCCGGGGGCTGAGATCGTTTTTGTTACCCCATGGATATTCAGGCTGCCGGAGACGGTCACGTTGTAAATGCCGTCATTGTCCAGGTTAATATCCTTCAGGTTGTCGATAGTTCCCTTGAACGTTGATTTGGGATACCGGGTACTTTCAATATAGTCTTCATTGAAATGTTCTTCCATGAGCGCTTTTTTAAAATGAAAGGCATTGTTCAGCACGGAAAACTGTATCTCACCGGTAGAGGTATTGATGATGCTTATCACCTGGTTGTTATCTGCCTTTATATCTTCCAGCAGGGTTGAAGAGAAAAAGGATATGTGACCGTTCTTTGTAAAATACAACTGGGCCGTGCAATCCAGGTAAACCGAAACCAGCAGTAAGGCAATTGCTGTAATTTTTTTCATGGAGCGTTTTATTTTATGATCGGGTAAGCCCTGGTTAAAAAAACATCCCCGGGCAGTCCCATGTCTGCATCACCCCCGATATACCCGCTGCATATTCCTTTCACGGTAACAGCGCCACCCTCTTTAAGGATTTCAGAACTTTTCTCCATGCTGCAATTGATAAATGCCCCTGGTACCGGGGTCTTAATAAGAATTATCTGCTGCTCCTGCTGGTTAAGGGCCAGTTTTGAGATCTCGCCGGAAACTTCCAGCACTTGATCGGTGTATCTTTTCCGGGCTGCTGCTGAATCGGTGATGTAGCTGTTGTACAACGCTGCTGCGGTTACTTTTACAGCATCGGTATCCATCACATCTTTATGCGGCTTGTTCCAAAACAGGTAACCGGCGGTGGCAGCCGCCAGCAAAACAAGGATGGTCGCCAAAAGGATGGTTCGCTTTCTTTTATTCATACAGGGTATGAATCGGAAACAGGGAGAAAAAGGTTGCTAATTAATTACCGGAAAGGATAAAATTCTCAACGGGGATGCGGTTGCTGATACTTTTGGCAAGGGTCATTTCGTCGGCATACTCCAGTTCTCCGCCAAAGGAAACGCCCCGGGCGATCGTGGTGACCTTTACGGCCCGGGGCTGTGTGCCGGGCATGGCAGCCAGTTTTTTACTGATGTAGTAGATGGTGGTATCGCCCTGGATGGTTGGGCTGAGTGCAAATATGATCTCGGTTGTTTCTTCCGTTTCGATGCGTCCGATCAATGCATCAATGGTAAGTTCAGCAGGACCGATGCCGTCAAGCGGGGAGATGATTCCACCCAGCACATGGTAAATGCCATTGAACTGCTGGGTGCTTTCTATCGCGATCACATCCCGGATATTTTCCACCACGCAAAGCATATCCTGCCTGCGCATTGTATTGCTGCAGATATTGCAAAGTGCTTTATCGGAAATATTCTGACAACGGCGGCAGAATTTTATCTCGTTCCGCATTTTTGCGATCACCGCACTGAACTGGTTCACCTCACCGGTATCCTGTTTAATAAGATGAAGCACCAGCCGTAATGCCGTCTTTTTGCCTATGCCGGGTAATTTGGCAAATTCATTCACTGCATTTTCTAAAAGGGAAGACGAGAAAATCATTCAGCAAAAATACGTGTTACAGGATTACTCCTGAAGTTTTATATCCCGTTCATTATCCCAATTGGCCCGGATGCCTAATTTTTGAGGAAGGGTGATCACTTTTTCGGGCTGTAGTTTTTTTGGGTAATTGCCGGGATCCCATTTGCCGTTCTGGTTTGCATCGAATAATATCCGTAGCTCATATTCTCCCGGTACCATCATTTTATTGCTCCATTCCATAGCGGTTACCGGGTAACTTAGTTTCACTTCCTCCCCGGATACAAATTGCAATACCGGGTGCCTGTCCAGATCTAAATTCGTAAAACGGAGCACTACGTTGCCGTATTCCGATTGGCTTTTTGTGGTAAAGCGCAGGGTATCCAGCCGGGTAAGGCGGTTATCGGCCGAATCGGAAAAAGCCGTGGTATCCATGATCAGCCGGTACGGCATCTCCTCCTGCCATTTAACCGCCATGCTGAGCTTTGTCCGGCTGCTGTCAATGCTCCAGGCTACCGGAACGGGTTTGTGATTGGTGTCGGTCAGGACCAGTTTTGCAGTATCAAATTTTTTCAAGGGTTTATTAAAACTGATCTCAAAGGAGTTCAGCAGGTCCTGCGACTGGTAGGCGGGGGCCAGGGTGTACCTTAATCTTTTTTCTGCCGCAGGTTTGGGCGCTGTTGCCTGGCGGCTTTCTTTTTCAATGGCTGATGCATATAACAATACCGGCGTGGTATTTTGATCAACATTAACCTCTGCATCCGCAAAGGCAAAAAGTTCCTTCTTCGAGTTATAGGTCTTTCCACCATCCCCGTCTTTGAGGGCATATACTTTGAAATTACCCGCCGGCAGGTTTACAAAACGGAAACTGCCGTCTCCGGTAAGGGTTGCCATGTAATCCGGCTTTCTTTTTTGTACGGAAGAATCATCGGCATTGCGGTAAAGCAGGGCAATCAATGTGCTGTCGGCCTTGCCGGTTTCCCCGATCAGCACTTTTCCTTTCAGTGTCAGTGAATCAATGACAGCGCCGGTTGAAAAGACATACACAAAATCATCCAGGGGGTTCCCCTCATTATTATCAACAATGGCCTTGCCGAAATTGATGCTGTATGTGGTGTTGGGCAAAAGCGTGTCCTTCAGTTTTACTGTTACCGTCTTTAGTTTATAGTCAACCTGGGGTTGTCTTTTAGGAAAGGGGGATATCAGTACATTGGTTTGTGGTTCTTTCAGGTTCACGTATTCATTAAAGGTCAGCGTGATCTTATTGCCGGTAACGTTTATGCTGTTTGGTTTGGGAGATGCGTTCACAAGCCTTGGCGGAATGGTATCCCTGGGCCCGCCGGTGGGGGCGCCTATCTGTGCGCAACCCCCGCTGCCAACTGCAATAACATAAATTAAAGAAACTGCTGAAAGAAAATAAAGTAACCTGTTTAATTTCATCCACTGAATTTGAACTGCAAACTTAACCTGTTTGATCTGTTTAAAAGTCATAAAAATCCTTAAATCTGTTCATTGACCGGGTTTGCAGGTTCTTCTTCTTCATGAAGTACCACTGCCAGTTTATTGTCTTTTATGAAATTGCACCATTCACAGTCAGGTTTGCCACAGCCGGTATAAAAATCATGCTGTTTTATTTTTTGCCAGGCAGAAGTTATTTGTTGTTTTACTATGTCAATAGCTTCACTGTCAACATCCACTCTCAATAGGTCAAATTCATTTTTGCTGTTTGGCTCCACAAAGTCAAACTGGGTATATTGTACTTTCCAGTTTTTACCCGGCAGGTTATCTGCCAGGAGTTTATAAAATACTGCCTGTCTCCAGTAATTGCCACCCTGCGGTTTTTTTTCTGTGCCGGGCAGATCAAAATCCCCGCGGGCTTTTGCTTTTACCAGGTTACCTGTTTTAAAATCGGTGATAACTATGTCATTGCCCCAGAACTGTATCTTGTCTGTAAAGCCTTTCAGCGGTACTTCATTTATCACCACTTTTGTCAATGGGTATTCAGTTAAGATGAATTCACCTTTTGGAGCCGGGTTATAATATTTATCAAAATATTTATCTAAAATTTCTTCTCCGTATTCCGAAAAGCGTTGCAGGGTTTCTTTTGTAAACACTTCTCTTCCCGAATTGATATGAACGTGATAACGGTCTAATAAAAACTCTTTGCCTGGATAAATTTTTCCATTGTTCATCATATGATTGATGAAATCATTTAATGCGGCGTGAACAGCCGTGCCAAATTCTGCTGCTTCGCTTTTTGCCATGGGAACCCGAACGAGGCTGCTGTAATAAAACCGGATTGGACAGTCCAGGTAATTGTTGAGTGCAGTTACATTCATTACAAATTTTTCAAGAAGGCGGTCAATATATTCTTTCTCTGCTTTCTCAAGTTCAGGTTTTTGTATCAATCCAAAACGCAGCGATGCAAACAATGTTCTATCTTCTTCACTCAATCTTATCTTCTTCGGTTCCAGTTGCAGAGGTTGCCTGGTCTCTTCCACAAACTGAGATGGCTCCAGCAGTTTGCCATCATTCTTCATCTGCGGATAAGAAATGTAGAGGTATTTTTCTGCCCTTGTGATTGCCACAAAAAATAATCGTCGTAGTTCCTCGGTTGTTTCTGCTTCGCTTTCCTGCTCCAGTACATTATGTGGTAGTCGGAAACCCCGGTTGGTTTTTCTTTTACCTTCCCATACATCGTTTCTGGCTGCCAGTAAAAAAACATATTCATATTCCAGACCTTTGCTGCCGTGGGCTGTGAGAAGGTTAACTCCAGTTTCGGTTCCGGTGGTCTGTATCAATGGTAGGGATAAGCCATTGTCCTTCAGTAGATCGAGTTGAGCTACCAGTTGCTTTAAACTGAGATCCGGTTTACGGTGAGTACTTTCTTTAATATAATCAAACAGGCAGGTGAGTTTACTCATAAGCCACGCTTTGTCATCATGCTTCATGATATACGAGAGGATACCGCTTTCATTGATTAAATATTCAAACCATTGCTGAATGTTCTTATTATATAATTCCTTTTGTAGGTTTTCAATAAGGGTACCCACACGAATCAGTTCTGTAGTTTGTTCATCGGCTGCAAAAAGGGTTCCGTTTGTTTCAGTTCTTAGCCTGTCGAGATAGCCACGAAAGGTTGTTTCCGGATGCGGTTTGCCCCTTAATGAAGCCAGTTCATTGCTTATGGCAGCTATTTTAAAAGGCTTAATCCTGAAAAAGGAATAATGTAATATTTCAAATAATAAAGGATCTCCGCTCCAGGGAGTATCTGATTCCGAAACAGTGTAACGGAAGAAGTTGAGTACCTGGTTGATGAAAACGTCATTCAGCAGATTAATGGAACGCTTTATAAAGAAGGGTATTTGCTGCAGGTGAAGAAATTTCATCAGCTCATCACCAAATTTATGCTCCCGGTAAATGATAGCAATATTACCTGGTTCCACACCTGAATCAATCAATTGCCTTATTGATTTAGTGACATGAATATTTTCCGCAAATTCATTTTCATAAACCCGTATTTCCGGTACTATATTCAATAATGCAATGGTCTGGTTTGAGGCAATGAGTTCTTTGCTTAGGTCACTGTATTGTTTCACCAGCCTTTGCTGGTTGTTTTCAATCAATCCTTTAGCGCCATCCAGTATGGGTTGAACGCTGCGGTAGTTTTGAGTAAGCACCACTTTCACAAGGTCTTTTTCAAACTTATCAGCCAGGTTCATCATATTTTTCAGGTTTGCCCCTTGGAACCGGTAGATACTCTGATCATCATCACCAACAACAAATATGTTTGGCTTCTCAAATTCCCAATAACTGATCAGCAGTTCAACGATTTTATTCTGTGATCCGCTGGTATCTTGGTATTCATCCACCAGTATGTATTGGTATTGTTCCTGGTAATTGCGTAATACTTCTTCGTGGGTCTCAAAAATATTGATCACCCAGTTTATCATATCGTCAAAATCATATCGATGATTTTTATGCAGTATTTGCTGATAATTATCAAATGCACTGATTGCAGCTTTCAATTTTTCCATCCGCTCTACTTCATCTTTTCCTTTTTGTGTCAGAGCAAAATTTCCTTTTGCTTTTTCCCGCTTACTGTAAAATCCATCTGTTTGAGGGATGATATTATTTATGTATTCTCCGATCTGCTGTATCAGCCATTCTTCTTTCCATCCTTCCCGTTTGATCGCTGAGAACAGTGCAGCAAGATTTGGCAGGTCGTAATATATCTCTCCCTTGTATCGTTTCAAAGGATTGTCTTTGGTAAAACCGTCAATCAATTCTTTTAAAAACTGCACCCTTTCCAAGTCGCTTAATGATTCGAGCTCTTTCTTGTTGAAGTGGCGGATGTTTTCCTGGATGACCGTATTACAGAATGAATGGAAAGTGTGGATGTTCACTTTATATGCGTCACTGCCAATAAAATTAAGCAGGCGCTTGCGCATGGCCACTACCCCAGCATCTGTATAGGTAAGGCAAAGGATATTCTGCGAAAGGGCATCCGTTTCAAGCAGGATCTTACCGATACGGGCTGCCAGTATCTGTGTCTTGCCCGTTCCCGGTCCGGCGATCACCATTACGGGGCCTTCAATGGTATCCACGGCTTTGCGTTGCTCGGGGTTGAGTTTCTGGTATTCCTCATCAAATTTTTTCTGTAATATTTCCCGGTAATGCGGCATGTATCAAAGATACTGGATAGCGGATACTTGGTACAGGATTTACCGAACAAAATAGTGTTGTATTTGTTAGGAAGGCGATGAGCAAGGTATATTCGTTTAAAACAGTACAAAAGATCCCCATTGGTCTTGACAAAGCCTGGGATTTTTTCAGCAGTCCTGCCAATTTACAGGAGATCACACCGGGTAACCTCGGGTTTAAGATCATTTCCAAATATCATGGTGATAAAATGTACGCCGGGCAGGTCATCGAATACCAGGTAAGCCCTGTTTTGGGCATTCCTTTATACTGGATGACAGAGATAACCCATGTAGAAGACAGGAAATATTTTGTGGACGAGCAGCGCTATGGGCCTTACAGTATGTGGCATCACCAGCATCATTTTAAGATGATTGAAGGGGGAGTGGAGATGACAGACATTGTTCACTACAAACTGCCGCTTTGGTTTTTGGGAGATATGGCAAACAGCCTCTTTGTGAAAAAACAACTTCAGCAGATTTTTGATCACCGGTTTAAGAAGGTGGAAGAGTTGTTTGGAAATGTTTGAGTCGTTGCAAATCGTTTCAATCGTTTAACACGTTTAAGCCGTTTTAAAACAGCAACCCCTAACGGGTGAAACGACTGAAACCCTGTAACGGCTTCAACGATTACTACCCCGGCATCCGGGTGATGTACTTCTCGATCTGCTTTATCTGGTCAACGATCTGCGGAGTGGTTGGCTTAAAGCTTTTTGCTTTGCGGAAATATTCCTTTGCCGCCCTGAATTCCCGCTTGTTCATCATGATGGAACAAAGTTGCAGGTAAGCGGCTGCATTGTTTTCATTATCGGGTAAACCAGCCCTGATGGCCTGGCGTATATAGCTTTCTGCCTGTTTGATATCGCCCTTCTGCATACTCAGCATGCCCAGTTGGAGTTTGTTAGGTCCTTCGGCCTGCTTGGTTAAAGATCCGCCACCCAGGGCCAGGCTTTTCTTCATGTTCTTTTCAGCGCTGTCAAAATTCTGGTCCACCATATCCAGGTTGCCCTTGATGGTATAATACACCGAGCGGACGGGTTTTATAAGCAATGCCGGGAACCAGATGGAATTCACCACTTTTTTGGCGCCATCCATGTCCCCTTCTTCCATATAGGTCTGTATCAGCCGCATGGGGCCAAATAGAAAATGCCCTACGATGGCCACCGCAGCGATCAGGTACAGTACAAAAGATGGCCAGAAACTGGTTTGTATATGGGTAAAAATTGCCAGGCCCAGAAAAGCGATGCCCAGCCACAAACGGTATTTTATAAGCAGGTTCAGCCACTTCATGATCTTTAAATTTAGGATGGCAAAGATAAGGTTTGATCTATGATTTAAGAATGATGGTAAAAGATTGGCATAATAGCTTTATTTTTGCCGTCCTGAAAATCAATATGCAACATTCCTTGCCTGCCTGCCGGTAGGCAGGTTCCTTGTTCGATATTCAGATGGCCCTGTAGTTCAATGGATAGAATAGAAGTTTCCTAAACTTTAGATACAGGTTCGATTCCTGTCGGGGCTACCACATTACTTCTTTTACAGATATTTCATATCTAACCCATCTATCTGTAGTTATTGCATAATACTGCGAAAAGCCGTAACTTTTATAAAAGCAACCTTACAACCGATTTTTACGATTGAGATAACAAAATACGAACCTTTGCTTTCGGCAGATGAACTTAACCAGTCTATCAGGGGCTGCGCCCTGAACGAAAGGGAGAGCCAAAAAAAGATATATAACTCTTTCTATGGCTATGCCATGGCTATCTGTGACTGTTATGCCAATAATGAAGATGATGCGGTGGAGATACTGAACGATGGGTTTCTTAAAATATTCAGGGAGGTACACCGTTATAAACCTGCTTATGCCAATGAGATAAATTCCTTTAAGGGATGGCTGCGTAAGATCATGGTTTGTACGGCGATCGACCATTTCAGGAAGAACAAAAAGCACCGGCTGGTGGGCGAACTGGATATTTCGGTTTTACAAACATCGGTTCATGAAGCGGATGGGCTTGATAAGATCTCTTACGATGAGATCATCCGGTTCATACAAAAGCTGTCACCGGCATACCGTACCGTCCTCTGCCTGTTCATAATTGAAGGGTACAGCCATGAAGAGATCGCCGACCAGTTAGGAATTTCGGTAGGTACGTCCAAATCGAACCTGGCAAAAGCAAGAAAACAGTTACAGAAAATATTATTCAGTCAAAATCAAACAGCCCCGATAAAAAATGTTGGATGAGGAAATGGACCATATGATCAGGGATGCAGCAGAAAATCATCACCCGGCTTACAACGATAAGGCCTGGGACAAGATGGAAAAATTGCTGGATAAACACCTGCCGGAGGAAAAGGACAGGAAAAGACCGCTTTTCTTCCTGCTGCTGTTCTTATTGCTGGGTGGCGCAGCATTCTTTGCTGTTTACCAGTTCACCGGTAATAACCGTATGGAGGGGATCGCTGAAAAAAAGGTCGGCGAACAGCCTGCCTATGCGCCGGTTGATAAACAATCCGATCTGCAAAGGCCCGGTGTGAAAAATAACCCGGATGATCCGGGAAATACGGCGGCTGTTCAGGATGCTAATTTAACCGGGGAACCGGAAGAAGAAACCTTGAATACATCCGGCGAACAAGGGTCACGGCCAGGCAGCGACAGCAATAAAAACATTGATGTAAATGTTGTAAAAAATAAAAAGCAGGGGCCAGGCACTAAGTCAAGATCAAAGATGAAGATAACAGGCGCTGAACCTTCATTAGCAATAGCAGGTAATGAGGAAGAAGAGCCGGGTAATGCTGTTAATATGAAACAGGGTAACAGGAAGAAAAGCGATGGCAAAAGGAATGTGGTTATTACAGCAGCAGCGCCCGAACAGGAAGAAAACAAGGAACCGGTAACTGGAGCAGTTCCCCCAGCAGCGATCAATAAAGAGACTTCGGTAAAAGAGGAGCAGAATAAACCGGAGCCACAGAAAGAGGAGGTAAAGAAAACCGGAGAGGAAAAAGATAAGAAACTGGTTGCATCAAAAGAAAAGCCTTCCGCAACTCCCGAAAAAAAGAAGTCAAAAAAGAACCCGGCCGGTAATTTCGGGATAACGGTTTCTGCCGGGCCCGACCTGAGCTTTATTTCATTAAGTGAACCGGGTACGGTTACCATGATGTACGGGGCCGGGCTCAGTTACAGTTTTGCCAAACAAAGGGTCACTGTTCGTACCGGTTTTTATACTTCCAGGAAAATATACAGCGCTACGCCCGAACAGTACCATACCCCGGGCGGGAACTATCCGTACCTGTATGAAGTGGCGGCAAACTGCAACGTGTATGAGATACCGGTGAGCGTGAGTTATCATTTTGGCAACCGGAAAAATCATAACTGGTTTGGCAGTGCAGGCCTTTCCTCTTACCTGATGAAGACTGAGTATTATGATTACCGGTATAAGAGACCAACCGGGCAGACCTATAACTACGAAAGGACCATCAAGGATGAGAACAGGCATTATTTTTCTGTACTTACTCTTTCCGGGGGTTACCAGCATAAGTTTAACGGCTGGCTTTCCCTGCAGGCAGAACCATTTGTAAAACTGCCGTTGGGTGGCGTTGGATTCGGAATACCATGAAAGATAAATAAAGGCTTCCCCGGGGAAGCCTTTATGATTAGTTCTCAATAGAGTATTATTTTTTCCTTTTGTTTTTAAAAAGAATAAAATCCCTTGATACGGTAAATCCCCAGCGGTACTCACCCTTGCCCCACGAAGTGGTAGTGCGTGGAATAAAACGGTTTTCCAGGATGCTGGTGGTATTGGTAAAGTTCACATGAAATACATGCCCGGGAGTCACCAACTCCAGGCCCACACCCAATGCGTCGTATAAACGGATGCCCTGCGATCTTAAAGCATCTGTACTGTTTTGCGAACGGAATGAATGAAAATAATCGGCAATGAATACGAATTTCTTATAGATCGGTACACGAAGGGCAAGCCCAAGCGCCAGAATATTTTTCACATCCCCGGGTACAACATGATTGGTGTGAACATACGTTGGACTTAGTTGAAAACTAAACAGGTTGCCGAATTTACGGGCAACCATTAATTGTATTACGTGGCTTTGGCGGTCTGAAAAAGCAGTGTAAAAATTTTCCCGGACCGGGTCGGTACTTGCTTTCTGTGATGAGACAACAGCATTTGCAAATACAGCAAGCGACAAAGGATGAGCCGGGTCGTTTTCCATTTGCTGAAGGATCTTATACTTGAATCCCAGTTCCCACAATTGAAGCACGCTGCCGTTGCCTTTATTTCGGGATACGATCAGGTTAAGGTTTTTTGTAAGCCCCAGCAGGAAGGCGATCTTTATATCAGTGGAATTATCCAGTCCAAAGGCATTTTTGATTCCGCCAAAGTCCCCGGCCACATCCCCAAATAGATGCACCACTTTAAATTCAGGCGCCCCGTTGGTAATACTTCTACGGTATTTGCATTGATCAGCCGCTGGGCGTAAAAAACGGGTGAAGACTTTTTCACTTCCGGCACAATGACTTTCTTGTCCAGCTCATTCATCAGTATAGTTGACGTGCTGTCAACCTGTGAAACAGCTTTCAACCCCACCAGGATAAAAAAAAAGAATAACGTTTTTCTCATAAAAGACAATTGTGTATAAAAACAGGATATATATCGCAGGAGAACAATAAAAGGTTGCCGGGCTGTTTTAAAAAATTTATCTGCTGATACAACTTGTCTGCTCCGGATCAATAATATTTAACATGAAGCAACCTACACCTAAATGTTTCCGATAGAAGTAAAGCAGGTTGGTATGCCATACCTGTACCCCGTTCCATGAACCTCCACTGATTAATCAGGGGGTTATTTAAAAAATATAAAATCAGCTTTTATGAACCTGTTTAAACACATCCGGTTTTTGCCATCCGCCATTTTGCTTTTTGCTTTTTTACTCATTAACAGTTGCAGTAAAGACAAAAGTGATCCGCCTCCGCCACCCAATCCCTGTTCGGGTGTTACCATCACCGTTACTGCTTCGGTCACCAATACTACAACCGGGCAATCGACGGGAGCGATCAATGCAACGGCATCCGGCAGTACAGGTTTTACGTATAGTCTGAATGGCGGTGCTTTCCAGGCTTCCGGAAATTTTACCGGCTTGCCTGTGGGAACGTATACAATTACAGCCAAAAATGCAGATGGCTGTACCGGGTCAAACACATTCACTGTGAATGATCCCTGTACCATAAAAAATATAACCATCACCGGAACGGTTGTGAATACCACGGTGGGAGGATCAACCGGGTCTATAACGGCTACCGCTTCCGGCAGTACTGGTTTTACCTATAGCCTGAATGGCGGCGCTTTCCAGGCTTCCGGCATATTTGCCGGTTTGGCGATCGGTGCATATACAGTTGCTGCAAGGGATTTTGAAGGATGCCTGAAAACCCAGACCTTTAATGTTGCTGATATTTGTGCCGTAAAAACAATTACTGTTACCGGTACGGTCATTCACGCAGGCCCTGCTGCCGGTTCATCAAACGGATCAATAACTGCTACCGCATCCGGCAGTACAGGTTTTACGTATAGCCTGAATGGCGGCGCATTCCAGGCTTCCGGAATATTTACCGGCCTGGCTGCTGCTGCATATACCATAACCGCCAAAGACCTGGATGGTTGTACAAAATCTCAAGGTTTTACCGTAAACCTGGATCCGTGTATAGGTAAAACACTCACCATCAATGCAGCCACCACCGGGCATGATATATGCTCTGTTTCGGGTACAGGCACCATTACCATTACGGCAACAGGAGGTGTTGGTTTTACCTATAGTTTGAATGCTGGTGCATACCAGGCATCCAATATATTCACCGGGCTTACATCAAATACGTATTCCATTTCTGCGCGGGATGCTGATGGTTGTGTTAAAACGGGTTCAGCCACTGTTTCCAATGCACTGCCCGGCTCTACTTTCTCTGCCGTGAAGGCCGTATTACAGGCTAATTGTGCTTTAAGCGGCTGTCACAGCGGATCCAGCCCTACGGGTGGATTAAACTTTACCCAGGATTGCACCATTGTTGGCAGTTGGGACCGCATTAAGGCAAGAGCGGTTGATGGAAACCCGTCTTTTATGCCGCCGCCGCCCAATCCGCAGTTATCAGCAGGAGATAAACAAAAAATACTGGACTGGATCAGTGCAGGACATAGATATACTGACTAAATTCCTGTATACCCCATGTAAAAGCTGCTGCAGATCTGCAGCAGCTTTTCTTTTATACCGAACCGGCTTTTATTCTGCAGGTAATGGCAGGTGCTGCTGCCGTAAAAAGGTCAGCAGGTCCCAATAACCCCGCTGAAAGATGATCTGATCGTTTTGTATGTGAAAGAAACCACAGCCCCTTAGCCCTTTCGGATCTTTCCATTCCAGCATGGCCCATTCGCCGTCTTCAAAGATATTTTCAATGAGGCAGACCATCTCCGCCCGGGCAAATTCACCGGCAAACATTTTACGAATGGCTTCTTTTCCAACAAGGGGTTCATTGTTCACCTGGTGATTGGTGGCATCGGGGGCATAAAATTCAGCAAGGGCATTGGCATCTGCCGTATTAAAGACGGCTACCCAGTTTTTTACAATTTCTTTTGGCCGCATAAAATAGATCGTTGAATGAATTAAAGTATGGAATATTTATTTTGATGGCAAAGCCGGATGCACTACCGTATTCTATTGTTTTTTTGATCTCCCGGCATTCGGTAATACGTATTCGATCCCGAAATGCTTTGCATACTCTTCTAATGGGTCAAGTCCTGCGGATGCCCTTCTTTTGTTTACATTTTCTTCGTCACGGATGGGATAGAACTCATTTTTACCTGCCTGTTCATTCCATCGTACCTGGCTGCCATAGATCTGTTCCTTTCCCTGGTTGATGAGTATCCTGTCTTCCAGCAGAGCGAGGCTTTCAGGCCTTGCCTTTCCTTGTTTTACCGCCTCCCGCATTTTAGGGGCGTAGGTCACCTGTGTTAAAGAGTCGGCATGCTGGATCACCAGGAATATGGTTTGAGCGCCTGCCTCGCCCACCACATCGGGGCCTAACCAGCCATAACTGTCAATGATGTTCTTTACTTTGATCAGGTTCACTGAATCCAGGTAGCTTATCTTTTTCCATAAAGAATCCATCTGTTTCGACTGCCATCCAAACGCTTTCTGAACAGATTCAATTTTCCTTCTGTCAGCCTGGTCTTCGTTGAAAATGCTGTCGAGCAATGTTACCAGGGGTTTATTAAAGTTTACTTCTGCCTTTTCTTTGTTCGCCCGGACCGTGTCGATGAGTGCTTTCCAGCGTTTGTCGGCATGAAGGGCATCCAGGTCTGCATCGGAAAGTATATGGGAGAGGTTGGTCCATCTGCCCGTGACAATTGCCTGGTTTAAATAGAAAAAGGCTTTTTCGGTATTTCCTGCCAATGCCCAGGAACAGGCTGCGTTGTACCGGTCGCCTCTTGAGCCCTTTCCTTTGTACTGTTTGAACAACGTGTCATAAGATAAAGCAGACCGCATGTATTGCTTTTCCTCGTAAAGACCGTAGGCCCTTGCGGAATGCCTTGTATATTTCTCATCCGGGATGAATTTATTTTGTCCATACACGGCAGCAGTGAACAGTGTAAGTGAAAATAAAGAAATGAGTTTTAGCATGTATTAAAGTTAAGAACTGTTTTGTAGAAATTGCTACAAATACATACACGTCGCAGCCCGCTCAGTGTTATCCTCCGGATACACGCAGGATAAAATAACCGCAAAGCGCAATGATTTTCGCAAAAGCGCAAAGGAGCTGGAGGCTTCCAATACCGGGTTTCAGGTCAAACAACCGGGGCGATTAAGATATCAGCATCTCTTTGATTTCTTTGCATGCATTTCCTTTGCGCCCTTAGCGGTTACCCTTCAAATACACCAGGGCCTGTGAATAACTAAGCAGGGAAGATGGCGGGTGACGTTTTTGTAAGTTCGTGCGTCAACTACGTTTTAAAAGTGTGGAATGCAATACTTTGATCTTCCATCTTTTGTTCTCTTTTACTGTTATAACTGTTTCCATCCATTGTACGGTTGCCTGTTTTCCGTTTGTTGTTATTTCCGAATGGAGATAATACGTTGTCCAGGCTGTATTTTCAGTAACGGTTGTCCGGATGAAATCAAACCGGTTAAGTCGCTTGAAATCAGCAGCCGTATTTGACCGTATTGCTTTGCGGATAAGGGTATCTGCATTCCAGGTACCCCCGTATTCAAATAATACAATATCAGGAGTACAGTGATTTTTTAAGCTGACAGAATCCCTGTTTGATAATGCCTCAAAAAAATTAATGACCGTTTGCTGCACTTCCTGCTGGTCTTTTGTAGATGGCTGTTGTGCATGCAGCAATACTGAAACAGCTATTGCAATGGAAAAAAGGGCTGTTTTCTTCATGGTATAGAACTTTTCCCGGGTATGTAAGATTTTGAAGTGACCGGATTGCAGTCTGCGATAAGTTGCTTTTCGAAAAATGCTGCTGATATGCTCAACTATTATTTTCTCTTGTTTATTACAAATAGCAATGCAGAAGAAATGCTGCACATCACTAAAGCGCCAATAATAAGGGAATTGTCTTTTTGTGAAATTCCAATAAAGAGGTCGCCAACCATCATTACTAAAAAGAAAATATATGCGATTGTCAGCATAGGGATTGATTTTTTAAATGTCGCAAAGCCAAAGATAAAACCAAGGGCAAATTGCCGGGCAGCCCACATATAAATCAAGTAATCCACGCCTTTTGCACTAAGGTCAACAGTCTCCAGAACCGATTGCGGTGAAAAGCATAATGCTAAACTCACCATAAGTTCAAGTAGTGCAAAAACTCCTGATACTATAAGTATCCATTTTGATAATGATTTTTGTCCTTCTTTCATAAGTTAAGTTTTCATTTTATTTTTTTTTTGCCGGCTGTTTGATGTTTGCACTGATGGCCGGTACAATGATTGCTAACGGCCATGTAGAGGCAAGAAACTTCGTATAAAATGATCAACCCGATTACTGTTCAGCAAGATCGTAAAAAAGACCGGATTTTGTCTGGGTTTTTACCAGTTCGTGTTAGGCGTTCGTTGTTTTTCTTCAGTTACTTTTGCCCGTTATATCCTGGGTAAAGTCCACCATCCACTGCACACCAAATTTGTCGGCAAACATTCCAAAGTATGAACCCCATGGGCCGTCGGCAATTGGCATTTCAATTTTACCACCTGCTGAAAGTCCGTTGAATAACTTATCCGCTTCTTCACGACTTTCTGCACTGATTGATATAGTATTTCTGTTGTCATTTTCCGTTACTTGTCCCATACTTTCCATCGTGTCACTAGCCATTAACACATTACTTTTGCCGACAGGCAAAGCAATGTGCATGATTCTGTTTGCATCATTTTCTGGTATTTGGTATTCAGGGCTTGATATGTCTTTGTAACGGGCAATCTTTGCAAACGCTCCGCCAAATACTGATTTGTAAAATGTAAATGCTTCTTCGGCATTTCCGTTGAAGTGAATGTAAGGATTGATAAGTGCCATAATTTATATTTTTAGATTATTAAATTGTTTACTTTTTTAAAATTTTGGCAAACGTTTTTGAAAACGCAAATCATTTTTTCGATAAAGTTGTTAGTAATTTTTCTAAGTTATCAATAGCCATTTTAAAGCCTTCTGTAAAGCCCATTTCAATCATCTTCTCCATACGGGCAAGCGATTCATTTTTAATAATAATACTCACTTTTGTAATGCCGTTTTGTTCACTGAAATTATACTCCCATTCAGAACCCGGCAATTCGGGATTTTCATCTTTGTCTGCAAAAGTATTATACATTTTAAAATTGATTTTGGGCGTAATGGAAGTATATTCCTGAATTGACCAACGCTCTTGTCCTTCGGGGCTGACCATAGCATAAAATCTTCTTCCACCAACTTTGAAATTCATATATTTTGTTTTGGATAGCCAGGGTTTAGGTGCGACCCATTGGTCCAGTATTTCCGGTTTAGTAAAAGCATCCCATACCAGCGGAAGTTCGGCTGCAAATTCTCTGTTAATAAATACCGTTCTTGTTATTTTGTCAACGGTAAAATCAAATAGCAAATTGTTATTCATTTTTTATTTTTTTTAATTGTTGATAAAACACTGTCGAGTTGATTAAACCGGGTTTCCCAAATATTTCGGTATTGGTCTAACCATTTGTCTATTTCTTTCATTTTGTCAATTTCAAGGGAGTAGTAAATCTCTCTGCCTTGATGTTCTTGTTTTACAAGTTCACATTCCGTGAGAATGCGTAAATGTTTTGACACTGCTTGCCGGGTCGTGTTGAAGTTGTCGGCAATGGCGTTCGGTGTCATTGCCTGCAATGCAATTAAGGCAATAATAGCCCGCCTTGTCGGGTCTGCGATTGCTTGAAAAATGTCTCTTCTCATTTGTTTGAAATAGAAGTTGTGAAACTAATCGGTTGCAAATATATGTGCAACTTTTCGGTTTCGCAAATCTTTTTTAATCTTTTTTTTTCTGTCTGCCTGAAGTTTGCAGGGTGTCGGTTACAATGACCGCTAACGGGCTGGGTATTGCTGATGATGGGGGCAACTTTTTTTACTCATTCAAATATTTTGTCCTGATAAAATTGCAATGATGAAAGTTATGTCCAACAGTCATAAAACCAAGTGTCCTTGCTGTAAAATATACATTGTTAGCAATTCCTTTGTTATCCAACATTTCATCATTCATTGTCTTAAATAATGCGATTGTTGAATTTCTTACTATTGAGTATTCATTCAATAAATCAGTTAATGGTTGTTCTGTATTCTTAATTTGTTCTATGTATTTATTTTCGTCAAAACCTGCAAGTTCTGTGTTGTCAAACCTTGAAAAACGAAATGCTCTGTATGTGTAAACTCTTTCGCAGTCAATAATGTGTCGAAGAACTTCTTTGGCTGTCCACTTGTTTGGTTGATAAGAGTAGTTTTCTTTTTCTGTTGTTATTAAGTCAAATGTGTCTTGCGTGAATTTTTTACTTTTTTCAAGTTCATTGAGCAGGTTACCAGTCTCCACCAGCTCAAAAAAGTAATGGCAATAATCAGGTGCATCTTTATAAATAGTTTTGTCTGTCATTTTGTAAATATTTAAATAGTAGAGTGCCTCTGAAAAGTTGCCACCAACATCGGGCATTGCCGCTGTTTGGGAATTTGATGCTGTGTCTGCACGGTACTGTTGCTTATTAAAGGAACCTTTTTTTGTAATCTAAGACTTTTTATGAAATTTTATTTGTGATTGCAAAGCGAATCAATAAACGGTCAGGCCGATGACTGAAGATTGGTAGTGATTGGCTGAACTTAGTTCGTCAGCCCCAAGTTGCATAAAACCCCATTTTGGCTGTAGTGTTACTCTCGGAGCGAGGTCTCAACCCCATATCGCATTGCCGCTTCAAGTATTTCAAGGTTTATATCTTTTAGAGTTTTGAACTTAATGCAATACCCGGTCACGCTGGCCTTGCCTATTTTTTTTCCATACGTTTTTAGCTAAGTATGTCTTTTCAGTGATACCAAGGATATAGACAGAGATCCCGGTTTTGTTTGCACTGATACCAATTTGATAAAACTCTCTGGTTTTTCCATCAGCATATTTTATGCTGTGAAATCCATACCCTATATTAGGATTGGAAACAGTTTTATTTTCACTGTTTTTGCCATCCAGGAACCATAATTTACATGCCGGCATTACTTCCAGAATGATGCGGTGCAACGCTTGCATGTCACTACGTTTTGGTTCAGGCTGGCTGGAAATATATTTTTTGATTTGTTCTTGTACGTTCATATAAAATATAAAATTAAGGGTTGCTTATTTTCCATTTTAAAATCCTGCTTTATTTTTATCCATCAGTTTAATGTTAGCACTGTTGCCATAGGGTTGCGGCTAACGACCGGGTATTTGGAAGGCAGGGAATTCATTGATTGTCCGCCCCGGTACAAATGCAATTTAAAAATATGTCTCGTTATGAACTAAAGCTGAAAGATGAATATCGAGCCCGAACCGCTGCTGATGCTTGCATAGCTGATGTTACATTGTCAAGCCCTGCTTTTGCAAATACTTTTATTGGCTGCCGTATTTTGTCGGCCTTTAATAAAAAATATTAGTTTGCTTGTTTTGACATTATAAAATTCAGATTGTTACTTGTAAAAACTTTCTTTCATTGCAGTTTTTACAATTGTTTCAAGTTCTTTTATCTCTTCAGCATTTGATGGCAATCCCAGTAACATATGAATTTGCCCTGCGAAGCATTTGTCCCAAACCTTTACACCAGATTTTCTCAATTTAGCGGCGTACAAAAAACCATCATCTCTCAGCGGGTCAAACTCAGCATTAATAATGACAGCAGATGGTAAGCCTTTCAAATCTTCTGTGAGCATAGGGGACACTTCCGGATCTTTGTATTGTCCGGGGGCATACAATTCTATTGCAAAATAACAAGCTGCCTTTGTTTGCCAATAACCTTTGGCATTTTCCTGATAAGACACGGACGTTTCCATATTATTCGGGCTGCAATCCCCGGGAAGCCCGTTCATTATTTGAAGCTTTATCTTATTGGAGATGCCGTTTTTTTGCTTTTTGCGTCACCACAGCTACTAAGTTTGCACCTGCACTATTCCCTATCAATGCAATACGACTTGTATCACCACCAAATTCATTGCCATGTTCGGTAATCCATTTAAAGGCATTGTAACTGTCGTTTACAGCAGCAGGAAATTTGTTTTCAGGTGCAACCCGGTAATCAATGGCAAAAACAACTGCTCCGTAAGTTTTTGCATTCTGCCAAAGTGAATGCTCTAATCCTGGTAATAAAGGCGAAATAAAACCACCTCCATGATAATTGATTAAGATGGGAAGATTTTGTGCATGAGAAGGATTAAATAGTAATACAGGAATGCTATCCGGAGTTATTTTGATACGCTTAACATCTTCTTTTGGATATGGGATTAGTGGTGGTCCTGCAAACTTAAGTTGTTCAATAGGTATATTACGAAGTTGTTCAATTGTCATGTCCTGGTATCCAATCATTTTTAAGAATGAAGCTACTCTTGGGTCTAATTGTCTTATACCGCATGTTTGAGCAAAAAGATCTTGACGGTTAAATACAAGTACGATGCTTAGGAAAAGAATGAATATTGATTTCTGCATAAGGAAATTAATTGAGTACAAGTTGAATTAGTTAGAGTCTATCCACTATGGCAGCCAACGGGCAGGGCTTGGCGTAGTTGGGGGAATTAGTATTCCGTCCGCACAAATTGCGGCCATGCTTGGTTAGCGGTTCGTTGTTATTGTCTGTCCACTGTGTAATTCAGTTCAGTTACCCCGCAAGTAAATTGTCGAGTAGTCAATAGATTTAGTTTTATTTTGTCTTTGATGTCTGCAAACAATGGAATGCCTCGTCCAAGAATAATTGGATTAACAAATAGCCAGTAGCCGTCAATTAAGTTCAGTTGAATAAGTGAATGTGTTGCTGTCGGGCTACCAAAAAGCAAGATGTCTTTACCTGCCTGTTGTTTTATTTCATTTATTCTGTCCAAAAGGTTGTCGCTAATAATTTTTGGGTTTGTCAAACCTGCCTGTCCGGGAGGCAGGTCCGTGTCTTTCATTGTTTTTGATAAAACAACTTTGTGAACTTTGCTATACCACTTTGAATGTTCAATGTCGTGTTTGGTTGCTGTCGGCTTGTCTCCTGCGGTAGGCCAGTAATTTTCCATCATCAGATAAGTTACTCGTCCATATAATGCAGTGTCCCCTTCGCTTATCCGCTTACCGGCATAATCAAAAATTTCTTCATCAACTTTAATCCAGTCCATTTCTCCGTTCAGTCCTGCTACAAAACCGTCAAGCGATATGTGCATAAATGAAATTATTTTTCTCATAGGGTTCTATTTTTATTGTTGTCTATGGTTTGTTACTGTTTTTTTACAATGACCGCTTACATCTGGGCTTGGCGATGTGGCGATATTCCGTGTTACTTCAACCCGGTACAAATGCCCATTTGAAAATATGTTGTTGAAGTTATGAACTATAGCTGAACATTGAACATCAAGCCCGAACTACTGCTGATGCTTGCATGTCTCGTCCTGCTTTTGCAAATACTTTTGTTGTTCGTTCGTGCTATTCTTATTCTCAGCAACGTCTCTCCAGTGATTTGTGTGGAGGCTGAGGACGTTGCTGGGAAGGAGGCCAGGGCGGAAAGTCTGTACAATTCATCGGGGTTTCACGCAAGAGTCTTATTATTCAGGGGTATGCAGTGAAAACCCCGCTGAGACAAAATTCCGTTTCGTGGGCCACGAGCCGGGGCGGAGAATTGATTTATGTAAAATCTGGACAAGGCGCATCCTGAGAACATACGCAAAACTAAAAATTTCAGTTATGAGAACATTTATCCTGGCTGCAGCCGTCATGGCAGCTGCAAGCACCACAGCGCAGAACAACATCACATCGAATATTATCGAAGGAGGTAAAACACTTGTGGAACTGGTACGTGTCATCAAAACGCCGAAAACGTCCATGGGACAGCAAAATGCGGTGGAGAAAAAAGATAGTTGCGCCATTAAAAACGTGTCGGATATGTGTATCAGGAACCTGACTGCAAATCCGTTGATTGTAAGCCTGTACAGGCGGAACGGGAACGGGTATGAAACAAATGCTTTATCAGTGAAAGTATTGCCCAAAAACCAGGAATTCCTGTATGAACTGAGATCCGGTATTTATAAAATGAAAATAGAAATGGAAACCGCTGACACAAAAAAAATATTCAGGGAAGGAGAATTGAAGATCGAAGCATGCAGTAATGTGTTTAAGGAAATAAAGAATGACCAATGATCACTCGGCCTTTCCTTTACTGCTTTTCTTTGATCTTCACCAGCGTATCCATTGAAACATTCGTAATGACCTCAACGCTCTGCTTTGTATTCGGCCACCTGATCTCTATCTCTTCAATGGCTGTTGCTTTACCCAGGCCGGCTTCAATGCGCAATGGACTGGAGCCGAAACTTCCACCTGTACAAACGGTATGATAAAAGTTCTGTGAACCCCCGTCCAGCATTTTTACTTTGATCCTCACCCTTGCACCAATAGCTGCTTTGTTTGAATTGGTCCCTTCGAGTTTTAACTGTACCCAGTGATTGCCGGTTGCCGAACTGTTCTCAAACAGTACATTCCGGAAACGGTCACCTTCCACGGCGCCACCCATTACTTCATAAATATCCCGGTCGCCGTCGTTATCAATATCAGCAAATGCCACGGCATGCCCTTTTTGGATATGGCCGGTATTGGTGGCATAGGTAATGTCTTCAAATTTCTTACCACCAATGTTGCGATAAAGTTTATTGGGAACGATGCTGGTATATTCCGGGGCGCCGGTGCCTAAATAATAATCAAGCCAGCCGTCGTTGTCAATATCACCAAAATTACAACCCATGGCATAGTTCACGTGATTGACACCATAAGCGGCGCTCACATCGGTAAATGTATTGTTGCCATTGTTATGATATAATCTTGGTAATTCCCCCAGCGGTGGCATACCGAGCATATCACAGGCAGCATCTCCGCCCACTTGTGAAAAACGACGGGTATCATAGCCGGAAACAAAAAGATCAAGCCAGCCGTCATTATCAAAATCAAAGAACCAGGTGGGGAAACTGTATAATGGTTCTTCCACCCCGGCTGACCTGGAAATGTCTTCAAATATTCTTTCGCCGGGATTTGCACCCGGTTTGTTCAGCCATAATTTATTGGGGGCGCCCAACGCAGAAAGATAAAGGTCGGGAAAGCCATCATTGTTGATATCGCCCCATACACAGCCTTTTGCAAACGTGGTGATGTTTAAACCCAGTTTTGGCGCTATGTCTTTGAACTTCCCTTTATTGTTGATGAATAACTGGCAGGGATAATTCTCATGTGCGACAAAAAGATCGATCCATCCGTCGTTATTAAAATCTCCCCAGGCAGCAGTTTGGGTAGGATAAGGCGAATAAAGCCCCGATTCAATGGTCACATCTTCGAAACTATTGTTACCGTTATTTTTAATGAGCGACAAAGGGAATTTTGCATTCTTCCCCCACCAGCCACCTCTCAGTATTGCAAAATCAGCAAAACCATCATTGTTAAAATCTGCATGAACAAGATTAAGTCCGCCGGTTATACCAACGAGACCCGATGAAAGTGTTTCAGTTTTGAAACTGCCATCCTTTTGCTGGCGCATATACCGTACCTGGTCGCTGAGGCCATAGGAAGAAGCCATGATATCCAGTAAACCATCGTTGTCCAGGTCTTCCACTACACAGCCACCGGATATACCATTCATATCAACTCCTTTTTTCCCACCTACGTCTTTAAAAACGATATTACCGGTGACATTCTGTTTAAATATTTCCGATTCGATCAGCCATTGCCTGGGAACTGAATCAGGATATTTTCCCAGTGTCATGTAGGCGATGTTCAATAAATATCTCGATTGCAGGTCATCGGGAAATTTAGTGAGTATCATCTTGTAAATTTCGATGGCATTTTGCGAACCATACGGGAGTTTATGAATTCCATTACCCTGTATGGGGATGATACAGCTATGCGCATTGTGGTTGGCTGCACAGTTTTCCAGTTCGCCCTTGCGCATGTAGGAGATGGCGAGCAGGTCTAACAATGACTTGTTATCCGTGTTCAGTGTTTCCCAGGTCAGTTTCAGCGCATTGATCACCTGGCTCATTACGCCGATCGCCTCATCGGTATTACCGGCATTCAGGCATTCGTTGCTGTATTGAAAATAGTAATTGAGCCGTTTAGCAGGATCCTGTTCTGCAATCAGTTTTTGCCGGAAAATCTCAGCCCGCTGGGTATTCATCACGTAAAAATCCTCGGGGTTGGCGTGTTTGTTGATGCTGTCCAGGATCCGAACCATCTTCAAAGTGCCTTCTGTTTGCCTGACCGTTGAAATGAGGATGGTACTGTCGGGTTCACAACAGCTTTTCATTTGTGCGGATGCATGATGGATTCCCGCAACAAAAGTTAACATGACAAGCACGGCATTTCTGTAACAATTCCTCCTCATAATTTTCCGTTTTTAATTTCATCTACTACAGCCGGATCAAGACCTCACCCCTAACCCCTCTCCTCAGGAGAGGGGCATAACTGCAGTAATGCTATAACCTGTTGTTTTTAATTTCGTCTACTACAGCCGGATCAAGCAGTGTTGTAGTATCTCCTAAATTCTGTATTTCGCCTTCAGCGATCTTCCTTAAAATACGCCGCATGATCTTGCCGCTTCTTGTCTTAGGCAGCCCGCTTACGAATTGTATCTTATCGGGCTTTGCAATCGGGCCGATGACACGGGTTACTGTTTGAAGTATATCCTGTTTACGGGAAGCTTCATCTCCATGATGCCCGTTGAAGATGACATAGGCATAAATACCCTGTCCCTTTACATCATGCGGGTAACCTACTACGGCACTTTCTACCACGCCGGCGTGCATGTTGATCGCATTCTCCACTTCGGCAGTGCCGATGCGGTGGCCGCTTACATTCAGTACATCATCCACCCGGCCGGTGATCCGGTAATTACCATCGCCATCTTTCAAAGCGCCATCGCCGGTAAAATATAACCCCGGGTAGGTTGCAAAATAATTGGTGCGGCAACGTTCATGATCACCGTAGGTGGTTCTCAAAATAGCAGGCCAGGGCGCTTTGATACAGAGATTGCCTTTCCAAAGCCCGTTCTCATCTTTTTCTGTTATCTCGTTTCCGTTCTCATCCACCAATATGGGTTGAATGCCCGGCATGGGCAAGGTTGCCCAGGAAGGTTTTGCAGGGGTGATACCTGCAAAGTTGGAGATCAGGCAGCCACCGGTCTCTGTCTGCCACCAGGTATCCACGATCGGGCATTTTTTCCTGCCGATGTTCTCATCATACCAATGCCATGCTTCTTCATTGATGGGTTCGCCCACGGTGCCCAGTATTCTTAAAGAAGAAAGGTCCTTGCCTTTCAATGGATCCAGGCCATAACTCATCAGGCTCCTGATGGCTGTTGGCGCCGTGTATAAAATATTCACTTTGTGCCTGTCAACAATATCCCAGAACCTTCCGGCATCCGGCCAGGTAGGGATCCCTTCAAACATCAGGCTGGTGGCACCCGCACTCAACGGGCCATAAACAATATAGCTGTGACCGGTTATCCAGCCTATGTCAGCCGTGCAGAAATGTATATCACCCGGCTTGTACTGGAAAACATTTACAAACGTGTAGGTCGTCCAAACCATATAACCGGCGCAACTATGCACCACGCCTTTTGGTTTGCCCGTGCTGCCGGAGGTATATAATATGAACAACGGGTCTTCCGCATCCATCTCTTCGGCAGGAAAAGAGACCACCCCGTCCTTTTCGATCTGTGTTTCGGCATACTCCATCTCGTCTTCCCACCACACGTCACGTCCTTTGATCATACTCACCGGCGTTCTTGTTCTTGTATAAACGATCACCCGTTTCACTGTTTTGTTGCCGATCAATGCATCATCGATCACGGCCTTTAATGGAATATCTTTTCCGCCCCGGTAAGCGCCGTCGCAGGTAATGATGAATCCCGCCTGTGCATCATCCAGCCGGTCGGCAATGCTCTGTGCGCTGAAGCCCCCGAAGATCACACTGTGTATGGCGCCGATCCGTGCACAACCCAACACCGCATAGGCCAGTTCAGGAACCATGCCCATGTAAATACAAACACGGTCGCCTTTTTTTACGCCGTTATTGACAAGCATTTGTGCCACCTGGCAAACCCGCTTGTGCAACCTGGCATAGGTAACCACCCGCACCCTGTCTTCCGGGTTATTGGGTTCCCAGATGATGGCGGGTTTATCGGCCATTGTCTTTAAATGGCGGTCAATACAGTTTTCAGTGATGTTGAGCCTGGCGCCGCGGAACCATTCTACTTTGGGTTCGGTAAAGTTCCAGTCCAGTACACGGTCCCACTTCTTTCTCCAGTGGAAATTTTCTGCAACAGAAGCCCAGAATCCTTCCGGGTCTTCCACACTTTTTTTATAGTGTTCATGGTATTCCTCGAATGATCGTATCTGGAAAGGGTATGACATGGCAATCGCTTGTTTTACTTTGAGGCCAAATTAATATATTTATATCTGGGACCTCTCAAATTTCGTATAAAAGACAGACATGACTACTGTACCGGTTAAAGGAATTGGTAAAATAATTTTTTCGTCCTCCCTGGGCACGTTGATCGAGTGGTACGACTTTTACATTTTTGGTATGCTGGCCAGGACCATCTCGGTGCAGTTCTTCCCTGAAGGGAATGAAACAGCAGCCCTGTTAAGTACCCTGGCCATTTTCGCAGCCGGCTTCCTGGTGCGTCCTTTTGGGGCATTGGTGTTTGGAAGACTGGGCGACCTGGTTGGAAGAAAATATACTTTCCTGCTCACCCTTGTACTGATGGGGGGCTCTACTTTCCTGATCGGGCTGGTGCCTTCGTATAAAGCCATTGGCATGGCCGCCCCATTATTGGTCTTGCTGCTTCGTTTGATACAGGGCCTGGCCCTCGGCGGCGAATACGGAGGCGCAGCAACCTATGTGGCCGAACATTCGCCTGAGAGCAAACGGGGTTATTATACCAGCTGGATACAGACCACGGCCACGCTGGGTTTATTTGTGGCGCTTGGGATCATCATGCTGGTGAAATCGAATATGAGTGATGCGGCGTTCACGGCAGAGTGGGGCGGATGGCGTTATCCTTTCTGGATATCCATTTTACTGGTAGGTGTCTCCATCTATATCCGTTTAAAGATGAAGGAGTCGCCGATGTATGCGGCACTCAAAGAAGAAGGAACCACATCGGTGAACCCCATCAGGGAAAGTTTTGGCCACAAAGCAAATTTTAAGATGGTATTACTGGCCCTGTTTGGTGCGGTAATGGGACAGGGGGTTATCTGGTACACCGGACAATTCTATGCACAGTCTTTTTTAGAGAATACCGTGAAACTGGAGTTCATGCAGAACCGGGAGATACTATTGTGGGCGATCGGGCTGGCAACTCCTTTCTTTTTATTCTTTGGCTGGCTGAGTGATAAGCTGGGAAGGAAGTGGATCATGCTCACAGGCATGTTGCTGGGGGTTATCTTTTACCGGCCGATATTCAATGGTTTTTTAAAAGACACCAATATAAATACCCGTTTATCAACTATCCAACCCGGGTTTGATAAGATTAAAACGGCACAAACGCCTGCAGTAACAGATACGGTAAGTAAAAATGGCTTCACAACATATGTCACACACAGCAATACCAGTTATGCTTTGCCGGATGGGACCGGGTATACAGAGAAAAGAGCCGATACGCTGCTTAGTGCTTCCGGCGGACTGGAAAATAAGCTGAAGCAGGATCTAAAGCCATCTTATTCCGATATTATACTTCCTGCACCTCTTAAATGGAAATTCATTCTTCTCGTATGGGTGATGATCATTTTTGTTACCATGGCCTATGGCCCCATTGCGGCATTTTTGGTGGAGATGTTCCCAACAAAGATCCGTTACACGTCCATGAGCCTGCCCTATCATATCGGTAACGGGGTGTTTGGCGGTTTGGTACCGTTCATTGCTACGTTGTTATCCACCACCTTTGTTAATGATCCCCTGGTGGGGCTATGGTACCCGATCGGTGTAGCGGCACTGTGTTTTATTATCGGCGCCTTGTATCTTTCTAATAAGATCGATGAAGACGTAAACGATTAAAAAAATTGCCGGTAAGACGGGAAGACGCCTTTCCGGCTTACCGGCAAAAAATAAAAATATATTTATGAATACGGTAAAAAAAATAATGGGTTTTTTGTGGATGGTCATTGCCCCAGGGATCATTTACTTCCTGGTAGTGGGAGCCGTGCATAATATCGGGGAGGGAACAAAAGATATCAATAAACCCATTCCCTGGATAATCATCATTTCCATATTCACCCCCATTGCCATCGGGTTGATGATCTTTGGCTGGTATGCATTAAAAGGTGAATATGATCATCTTCCGGAGAGCTCAGAAGAATTATAATTCAACAAAATTTTACAAATTTTAAACAATCGGCACTTGCAGATGTTATTGGCTGTATTAATTTTGCATATTAATGAAAAAAGGGGCAGCCATATTACTTTTGATATTCACCCTGGTTCAGGCCGGGCCTGCCATTTGCTCAATTTTTTCTCCGGCCGTCACTGTTTTCATGGCAGACGAAGAGAAAGGGCCTGAAAAAACAGAACTGGAAAAGAAAAATACAAAAAAAGACTACCTGGTTTGCTTTTTCGGTGTTTCTGAAAATAGCGAAGTACTCAAAACGGGGTATCGTATTTCAGAAGATATTCACCGTTCACCCACTCTCGAAAAGTTGACCCCTCCTCCCAATTTCTGTTGATCATTTCATTTTATTTTTTTAGCTCTGGTATGCATGCATACATGCCATACCTGTAAACGATTGACAAAAACCCAAATTATGCCAACAATACAAAATCCTGTTACCAGGATATTGAACCTGGTTAAGCTGGAGAAGGAAGAAATAACCAGTGTTTATTTCTATGCCATCCTGAAAGGATTGATACAACTCTCATTGCCCCTGGGTGTACAGACCATTATCGGCTTTGTGCTGGGAGCATCCATGCGGGCTTCACTGGTTGTGCTGATCATATTGGTGGTGGCCGGCGTACTGGCTGCCGGCCTGATGAAAGTGAACCAGATGAAGATCATTGAAAAGATCCAGCAAAAATTATTTGTCCGGTATTCCTTTGCCTTTGCTGAACATATTCCAAAACTTGACCTGAAACAGACCGACAGCTATTACCTGCCCGAACTGGTAAACCGTTTTTTTGACATCCCGGTATTACAGAAAAGCCTGTCCAAGATTTTGCTGGACGTGCCTACGGCAAGTATCCAGATATTATTCGGCCTGATCCTGTTGTCGTTTTACCATCCTGCCTTTATCCTTTTTGGTTTTATCCTCGTTGTTTTATTGTGGCTGATCCTGCGTTATACCGGTAACCAGGGGTTGCAAACCAGTATTGAAGAAAGCAACTATAAATACCGGGTGGCTGCCTGGCTTGAAGAAATGGCCCGGGTCATTAAATCGATCAAGCTGGCAAAGACAAACGATCTGCACCTGCAGAAGACGGACGACCAGGTGACCGGCTACCTGGAGGCCCGTAACAGTCACTTCAGGATACTGCTGCTGCAATACAATGTACTCGTTATATTCAAAACAATTATTACTGCTGCTATGCTGGTAGTGGGTACGCTGTTACTGGTAAACCAGCAACTGAATATCGGCCAGTTCATTGCAGCAGAGATCATCATATTGCTGGTGTTGAATTCCGTGGAAAAACTGATCATGACCCTGGGCAGTGTGTACGACACGCTCACATCGGTGGAAAAGATAGCAAGCCTTACTGAAAAACCTGTAGAACAGAACGGTAACGTAGTGTTGCATGAAACCAATAATGGACTCGGCCTGGAAATGAAAAACCTCAGTTTCAGTTATGATGACGAAACAGAGGTCCTGCATAATATTTCCTTGAAGGTAAATCCCGGTGAAAAGGTTTGCATAAAGGGGAAAGGCAGTTCAGGCAAATCGACACTGCTGCGGGTAATGGCAGGCGCGTATACCGGCTTTACCGGAAATTTTTTACTGAATGGTTTGTCAGTTGGTAATTATGATCTGTCTTCTCTCCGTTCACAGACGGGGGTGCTTTTGAATCAACAGGATATTTTTTACGGCACATTGTGGGAAAACATTGCACTGGGTAACCCGGCGATCCGCATGGAATCCGTAACGGATTTTGCAGCCAGGACCGGGCTCAATGAATTTATCAATACGCTGAAGAACGGCTACGATACCATACTTGATCCTACAGGAAAGCGACTGCCACGGAGCGTGATCCATAAGATATTATTGATAAGGGCCCTGGTTGGTAAACCCGGCCTTTTATTGCTGGAGGAACCCTGGCTGAATTCTGAGAACGAACATCGCAGCCAGATCATTCAGCTGCTGACGGAAATAAAAAACACGACGATGGTAGTGGTAACCAATGATGAAGAGTTTGCAAACCTGTGTGATACGATCATTACACTGGAAGAAGGGACAGCCCGGATCACTTACACTAAAATAAAATAATCATGGACTACAATAAATTAAGATCAAGCAGGCATATTTACCTGCACGATACCAGGAGCCGTATCAAGCTGTGGTTCTTCATTTGCATACTGGTATTCTTTATTTTCCTGTTTCTTCCGTGGACACAGAATATCCGGGCTAAAGGTGTTGTAACCACCCTTTACCAGGACCAACGGCCACAACAGGTGAATACGATCATCGGTGGCCGGGTAATGAAATGGTATATCAAGGAAGGAGATTATGTGAAAGCGGGGGATACACTCGTACAATTATCCGAGGTGAAGGTCGATTACCTTGATCCAAACCTGTTGCAGCGAACGAAAGAACAACTGGCTGGTAAACAATTATCGGTTGAGTATTATAAGAACAAGGTAGGAGTTACCAGGCAGCAGATCGGGGCCATGAACTCCGGTCTGGAATTGAAACTAGACCAGATGCAGAATAAGATCAGCCAGATCCGGTTGAAAGTTCAGGCCGACAGTGCCGAACTTGTTGCGGCCAATAATGATTACCTGATCACTGCAAAACAATACAACCGCCAGAAAGCCATGTACGACAGCGGGCTTGTGTCGCTGACACAACTGGAGATACGTAACCAGCAGTACCAGAATGCCCTGGCGAAAAAGATCAGTTCCGAAAATAAACTGGCCAACAGCAAACAGGATCTTACCATCGCAAGCATTGAAATGAGTTCCCTGCAGCAGGAGAATATTGAAAAGGTTTCCAAGGCACAGGGAGAGCAATACCAGTCACTCACCCAGATCGCTACCGGACAGGCGGATATTGCAAAGCTGGAAAATCAGTTTGCCAGTTATAGCATACGAAACGGAATGTATTATTTAATGGCATCACAAAGCGGCCAGGTGGTAAAGGCACAAAAGGCCGGGATAGGTGAGTTTGTAAAAGACGGAGACATGATCGCAGAGATCGTACCGGATAAGATCCAATATGCAGTGGAAATGTTCGTGCAGCCACTCGACCTGCCCCTGGTGGCACCCGGGCAGAAAGTACGGTTTTTCTTTGATGGTTTTCCTGCCATTGTTTTCAGTGGCTGGCCCAAAGCATCCTCGGGCACATTTGGAGGCGAAGTGGTGGCCGTGGAAAGCAATGTAAGTGTGAATGGGAAATTCAGGGTACTGGTCAAGGAAGATCCAGACGACAGGCCATGGCCCAAAGAACTAAAGATAGGGGTAGGTACCCAGGGCATTGCCTTATTAAAGGATGTACCGGTGTGGTATGAACTGTGGCGGAATATCAATGGCTTTCCGCCGGACTATTACAAACAAAATGAATCAAGAAAAAAAGATCTAAAATGAACCCGCTAAAATATTTCTTTTCTCTGGCCTCCTTCGTGATGCCTGTGGCTGCTGTTGCACAGGATCCGCCAAAGAAATTGTCAGCACAACAGGTAATGGAAATTGTAAAACAATTTCACCCGGTGGCAAAGCAGGCAGATATTTTTGTTGAAAAAGCAAAAGCCGATGTAATTACCGCCCGGGGTATGTTTGATCCCGTTTTAAAAAATGAAACTGCTCAAAAGACCTTTGACGGCACCGGTTATTACTATTACAACCGCCCGGAACTGAATATACCCACCTGGTTTGGAATAGAAGTGTCTGCCGGGATTGAATATTTATCCGGTGACCGTACCGACCCCGTGGAAACAAAGGGAGAGTCCAGTTACATAGGTATAAGTGTGCCCCTGGCAAAGAACCTGTTGATGGATAAAAGGAGGGCCGCCCTGCAAACAGCGAAAATTTTCCGTTCAGCATCCGAAGCAGAGAAAAGGATCATGTTGAATGATCTTCTGCTGGACGCAATGAACAGTTACTGGAACTGGGTAAAGCAATACCAGGTATATAAAATAATGACGGATGCTGTATCCGTGAATGAAAAGAGAATGGCATTGGTCCGCACGGCTTATTTACTTGGTGACCGTCCGGCCATAGATACCACGGAAGCATTGGCACAATTACAGCATTTTGAATTATTAAAAAACCAGGCCTGGTTAGAATTTCAGAATGCAGGGCTGGAACTGTCGATCTTTCTTTGGAAACCCGATACGACGCCGTATGATTTAGAGAATAACATCACGCCTGGAGATGATCTGCAGGAACCGGGTATCCTGGATTTTGGCGAGCCCGAACTGTTTGCTTTACTTGATGCTGCCCGGAAAAATCACCCGGAGCTGGTGATCTATAATTTTAAACTGGATGTGCTGGGTGTTGAGAAAAAACTGAAATTCCAGGAGTTGCTACCAACAGTGAACTTCCGTTACAACCAACTGGGTAAGGGGTATGATGTTTTAAAAACTGTAACCGGGCCCATGTTTGAAAATAATTTTCAGTATGGATTATCAATCGGTATCCCTTTGCGGTTATCCCAGGGCCGGGGGGAATATAAAAAAGCGAAACTTAAGATAACCGAGACCAAATTGCAGCAAAGTCAAAAAATGTTGCAGGTGGAAAATAAAATAAAAAGTTATTTCAATGAACTGGTTGCCTTAAAAATCCAGCTGCAATTACAGGAAAGGGCCTGGAAAAATTACCTGCTACTCCAGCGGGGAGAGGAGACCAGGTTTCAGGCTGGAGAGAGTTCTTTATTCCTTATTAATACAAGGGAGAATAAAACATTGGAAGCACTGCAGAAACTGATGGAATTGAAGGCAAAGTACTACAAAACCGCAATTTTCCTGCAATGGGCTGCCGGTGTATTGACTTAATAAATATTAATAACAATTAAAATTTTAGAAAATGAAATGCCCCAATTGTGAAGAATTTTTAGTCATGACCGAAAGACAGGGAATTGAAATTGACTATTGTCCTAAATGCCGTGGTGTATGGTTAGACAGAGGTGAGCTTGATAAGATAATTGAGAAGTCAGTTTCAGCTGAATCATCATCTAATAGTAATTATCCAATTTCCGGGAAAGGTAAACAGGATGACTATTATAACCGTGATGACTGGTCATCTGACCGAAATAAAGAGTATAAGAAAAATTACAATAAAAGTAAAGGTAGTTTTTTGAGCGATCTTTTTGATTGAGGAGGATATACGGTAGTGTCCTATTTTGAATGAAAGTCATCCTGAGCCTGCCTGCCGGCAGGCAGGCTCAGGATGACAGATCACAAAATATTCAAAATAGGGCACTACCGGATATACAATATGACCAGCTTTATTTGGCTTACCAGTTTTATCATTACTCAAAAAAGTTATGTTGTCTGATAATTATTTAATTGACGAGTCTAATTTTGTAATCATGCCAGCGATAAGAGTCCGGATTTGTTTTTTTCTTATTTTGACTTGTGGAGGATATTCTGGTTTTGGTCAGTATACTGGCCTTGGCAGCTGGAATATAGTCAACCTCAAATACGGTATTGACAAAAGCTGGAGTGTATTTGGCGAAGCGCAGTTAAGGTCTTTAACATTTTATAATACTTTCCATTATTATGAATATAAAGCCGGTGTTAATTACAAGGTCCTTCCGAATGTCAAGCTGTCTTTAGGCTTCGGAAAGTATATTACTTATAAGGAGGGAGGAAACTTTAAACTGCCAAAAAATAACGATGAATTCAGATTATGGCCCCAGCTTGTTTTAAGTCAATCTATTGGCAAATTTAAAATTGAACAACGTTACCGGGCTGAACTGAGATTTACCAGTAATGGATACCGAAATCGGTACAGGTACAGGCTTGGAGCCAGTCTTCCGTTTGGAAATGAAAAAAATGGATATTCCCCTTTTCTGTTAAGTGCCAGTAATGAACTGTTCATTACCAATAAAGATCCTTATTTCGAAAGGAACAGGTTGATGCTATCGCTTAATTACAAACTTTCACCGCAGGTTTCATTTCAACTGGGATACATACATCAATTCGACAATAGAATAAATGATGAAACCGGCAGGGATTTTTTACTGACAGGAATATTCATCGAATTGACCCGAAAAACAAAGCATAAGGAAACCAGCGATTTTGAACTAAAAGACAATTAGAGAAAGCGAAGAATGCAATTATGAAAACATGGAGGATACTGAAGCACATGGCGGTTAGGATAATTGCAGCACTTATTTGTACATGTCCCCGTCATTTAACAATTTAAAATTTATGATTCATGAACAACATATGGTCCTGGATATTATTTAACGCCTTTGTATTGCTGATGCTTGCCATAGACCTGGGCCTTTTTCACCGGCAGTCGAAAAAAGTAACTTTTAAAGAAGCCATCACATGGTCGGTAATTTGGATCACACTTGCCATGATTTTTAATGTGTGGATCTATTTCAGCATGGGAGAAAGACCGGCGCTGGAATTCCTTACCGGTTACCTGGTGGAAAAATCACTCAGTGTAGATAATATTTTTGTGTTCGTGCTGCTTTTCTCCTTCTTCAAAGTACCGGACATATATCGTCACCGGGTTCTGTTCTGGGGTGTTATTGGCGCATTGATCATGCGGGCTATTTTCATTGCTGTGGGTGCTTTACTTATTGCCAAATTTCATTGGATCGTTTATTTATTCGGTATTTTCCTGGTTTATACAGGTTATATGATGTTTAAAAAATCGGCTGCAGATATGCACCCGGAGGATAACCTCCTGGTACGCTGGTTCATTAAAAGAGGTAAAGTAACGAGTGAATATCATGGCAAAAAATTCTTTGTTACCCTTGAAGGAAAGCAACTGGCTACTCCTTTATTCCTTTGTTTATTGTCTATTGAGTTTACCGACCTGATATTTGCAGTTGATTCCATTCCTGCCATCTTTGCCATCACCAACGATCCATTCATTGTATATACTTCCAATGTATTTGCCATTCTCGGATTGCGGTCATTATATTTTGCCTTAGAAGGAATTATTAGCCGATACCCATATCTCCGGTACGGGTTAGCCATCATCTTGATTTTTATCGGTTTTAAAATGCTGTTGGTGGATATTTATAAGATACCGGTAATTGCCTCGCTTGGATTTATAGCGCTTGTACTTATCATATCGGTGCTTTGGAAAAAGAAGTGATGAGCCGGTACAGAAACCAACGGCCTGCTGAACAAACAGCGGGTAATTATTAAATAAGATCACAATCCCATCGCCTTATAGATGGCTTCCTGGATATTGGTGCGTACATTCATCGTGAGCAGTTTCCTGTTTTCACCACCTGCCGGGTTTACCCGGTTGCTTAAAAAAACAAAGACAAGGTTATAGGTCGGGTCGGCCCAAACACAGGTGCCGGTGAAACCTGTATGGCCAAATGTAAGCGGCGATGCGGTGTAACAGGGATAAGGGTCGGGACGGATGTGGTTATCTTTTTCGGGTTTATCAAAACCATAACCCCGCCTGCTGATGCTGCTTTGATATGCCGTGAAGCGTTCAACAGTTTCTTTCTGTAAATATCTTTTGCCATTCAGGGTTCCGCCATTCAGCAGCATCTGCATGATGGCAGCCATGTCGTATGCATTACTGAAGAGCCCGGCATGGCCGGCCACACCTCCAAACATGGCGGCACCGGGGTCGTGCACCGTACCACGGAGTAACTGCAAACGGAAATATTTTTCCTGCTCGGTGGGAGCGATCCTGTTTAAACTGAATTGTTCTCCTGCCCTGAAACCGGAAGTGGTTAAACCCATCGGTCTGTAAAAGGTCCTCCTTACATATTCATCAAGCGGCAGGCCGCTGATGGCTTCCACTACCTTGCCTAAAAAAATAAAATCATTATCGCTGTATATGTACCTGTTGGCTTTGCCCAGCGGGCTTTGCAGTATGCGTTTGTAAATGGTATCCCGCCAGTCGGTACGCATAAAAAAATCTTTTGCCACCGGTATGCTGAACGAATCGCTTTGTTTGGCAGAATAGTATTTGGGGAGCGGAATGCCGGTTGAATTGATCGTTTCTTTGTAAAAAGGGATATAGGCAACCAGCCCTGCCTGGTGAAGTAAAATATTTTCTATGGTTAAATGTTCTTTATTGGTCCCTTTTACCCAGGACAGGTAATCACCGAGTTTTTTTTTCAGCTCAAGTTTGCCTTCGTCATATAATTTCATGACTGAAATGGTAGTAGCGCAGATCTTTGTAACCGAAGCCATGTCGTAAATGGATTCCCGGGTAACCGGTTCAGCATTGTCGTAGGAAAAACTGCCGTAGCTTTTATAATAAGCGATCTTACCGTCTTTTGCCACCAGTACTACCGCTCCGGGTGCCGCTCCTTTTGCTATGGCCTCTTCGGCAATGGCATCAATGAAACCCAGCTTATTGGCATCCAGCGATAGTTTGGCCGGATCAACAGGAGATAAGGCCGCGTAGGTGATACCGGTTCCGAATTTGAATTTATCACAAACAGTGACCGGGAGTTTCCCTTTGGCAGCGATCTTTCCCTGCAGCAGGTCGATGGCTGCATTGTGAATGATGCTGTCGTCTTCATAACAGGCAACCAGGCTCTTTGCATCGCACCAGTTCCTGATGGCATAGGGGTTCCCGAATACAAACGTGATGGATTTTGTCTTTTTCTGTAACAGGGTTACGAGGTCAACTGCATTTTTGCTGATGCCGAAATTGTTAGCCGGAGTGCGGTTGTATGCATGGATGCCGATGATCACTTTCTTGTAATCCTTCCTGACCTGTGCCACGGTCTCATTGATGGTGGATCCATCCTGTTTATAATCGAAATAAATAACATCGGCGTTATAATCGGAACGCATGCGGCCGGCAAATGCATTGTCGCTGTTCATGCCCACACTTACATATACTACTTCTTTGGCAACGGTCTTTTCTTTTGCAGGCATTGGGAAAAAAGCTGCGTCTGTTTTCCCGAGAACGGTCAATGCATTCTCCGCGATCAGTTTGCGCATGAAAGGCACATGGCTGTTCAGGTCATTGGTTAAATTCTCCGTGTTGATGGGCTGCAGTTTAGAAAGTCCGTACTGGTACTTTGCCATCAATACTTTTTTGCAGTGCATTTCAATATCGGCCCAGCTCAGTTTGCCGCTGTCTATCGCTGCTTTGATCTTTGTGATGGACATCGGTACATCACCCGGTAAACAAAGCATGTCATTCCCGGCGATCAGTGATTCAACAGAAGCCTCGCCATTGGGGAAGAATTTCTTCACCCCCTGCATCTCCAGTGCATCTGTGAATGTAAGGCCCTGGTAACCCAGTTCATTCCGCATCAGGCCGGTAATATTATTTTTTGAAAGGGAGGTGGCCCTGTTTGCCGTAGTGTCAATAGAAGGAATGTATAAATGGGCGATCATCACACTACCGATGCCTGCCTTAAATACCTGCCGGAAGGGATACAGTTCCAGCGATTCCAGTTGTGCCATAGATTTATTGATCACCGGCAGGTCGTAATGCGAATCCACGGCCACATCCCCATGGCCCGGAAAATGTTTGGCGCATGCCATCACACCGTTGTCCTGCATGCCCTTCATGTACTGGATGGCAAAGCTTGCCACTTTATATTTATCTTCTCCAAAGCTGCGGTCGTTTATCACCGGGTTATCCGGGTTGTTGTTCACATCCACTACGGGTGCGTAGTTAACCTGTATGCCAACCCTTTTGCACTGTGCCGCAACGATCCTGCCGTACTGGTAAGCGATGTTCGAATCCTGTACAGCACCCAGCATCATTTGCCTGGGCAGGGGGAGTACACTGTCTATCATACGCATGCCAACCCCCCATTCGGCATCAATGCACATGAGTATGGGGGTTTTTGCCATGGCCTGCAGGCTGTTGATTATATTGGCCTGTTTTACCGGGCTTCCCTGGAAAAGGCAGATGCCGCCGATATTGTACTTCTTTATCAGTTCGGCCACGGCGCTGTCGAAAAATGTGACCGTCTTTGTCCGCATATCGATCGTCGATAGCCGGACCACCATCAGCTGGGCGATCTGTTCATCGGGACTGAGGGTCTTGAAAACACTGTCTGCCCACCGGGAAGCGGAATTTTGCTGTGCAAATGACTGAAGGGCTACAGGCAACGATAAAATCAGCAGGATCTTCCGCATGTTGGTTAAAAATTTTATACTGGAAAGGATGTGTTATTTTTGACGTCCTAAATTACCGAATTTGCCTGATATCATTCAATTATTGCCCGATAACATTGCCAACCAGATCGCTGCCGGAGAAGTGATCCAGCGGCCGGCCAGTGCGGTGAAGGAATTGCTGGAAAATGCGGTGGATGCCGGGGCGGATGAAATAAAGCTCATCGTGAATGATGCCGGCAAATCCCTGATACAGGTCATTGACAATGGACGGGGCATGAGTGAGACAGATGCACGGATGGCTTTTGAGCGGCATGCCACTTCCAAGATAAAGAATATTGAAGACCTGTTCCGGATCCGGACCATGGGCTTCCGCGGTGAGGCGCTGGCAAGTATTGCGGCGGTAGGGCAGGTGGAATTAAAAACGAAAAGAGCAGGGGATGAAACGGGTGTTTATATTGAAATAGAGAACAGCCATGTGGTCAAACAGGAACCCATTGCAGCACCCACCGGAACCAGCATTGCCATGAAGAACCTTTTCTTCAATGTACCCGCAAGGCGGAATTTTTTAAAAAGCAATGCAGCCGAGCTCCGGCACATCCTGGATGAGTTCATACGGGTGGCCATGTCCTTCCCGGAGATATTCTTCTCTCTATCCAGCAATGGCCAGCAGGTATTTCACCTGGAAAAGGGCAGCATGAAGCAGCGCATTGTGCAGATCCTGGGAAACAGTTATGCTGCCAAACTGGTACCGGTACAGGAACAAACGGATTACATGAACATTTATGGTTTTGTGGGAAAACCGGAAACAGCAAAGAAGACAAGGGGAGACCAGTATTTTTTTGTGAATAACCGGTTCATCAAAAGCGCTTACCTGAATCATGCAGTGATGAATGCGTTTGACGGGATGATCGCAAAGGACAGCTTCCCCATGTACACGTTGTTCATCGACCTGGATCCTTCCCAGGTGGATATCAATGTGCATCCCACCAAGCAGGAGATAAAATTCGAGGATGAAAAGATCGTATATGCTTTTGTGCAGAGTGCGGTAAAACATGCGCTGGCACAGTTCAGCATAACACCCACGCTGGATTTTGAACTGGATCCTTCCATTCAAAGCCTGGATGCGGTAACGAAGCCGTTCACAGAAGAAAAAAAATCATCCGCTTCTGCCTCCTCGCTCTATAAAACATTTACCCAGAAACATCAATCTCATTTTATAGAGAGTAAGAGTGAACTCAAGCACTGGAAGGAGATCCAGAGCGGAGCCGAAGGATATGAGCCGGGAAAAAAGCTGACCGATGATCGTTGGCCGTTGACCGGGGGAGAGACTGCTGGAACGCAGCAGCTACACCCGGTCAATGATCAACGCCCAACGACTGACAACCTTCTTCAACTGCATAACAGTTTTATTGTTGTTCAAACCGGCAGGGGTTATTATCTCGTTCACCAGCAAAATGCCCATGAGCGGATATTGTATGAACGCTTTGGTGCTGCCATCGGCGGAAAGCCCATTGCCACCCAGCAAAGTTTATTCCCTGCAACCATGGAACTAGCTGCCGCTGATGCGGTTTTGCTGAATGAACTGCTGCCTGACCTCAGCCATTTGGGTTATTTACTGGAACCCTTTGGCAACAATACTTTTGTGATACAGGGAACCCCTGCCGATGTGGACCAGGGAAATGAAAAAACGGCCATTGAAAGGATGCTGGAGCAATACAAGCACTTCAGCAGCGATCTTAAATTCAGCAAAAGGGAAAAATTACTGCGCTCACTCGCTTTGCAGCAATCCATTAAACCAGGTACTGCGTTAACCGAAAAAGAAATGAAGGCATTGGTGGAAGACCTGTTCAGCTGCAGCATACCCAACAGTACAGCCAATGGCAAACCAACGTACCTGGAGTTTAAGAAAGATGAACTGGAGAAGATATTTGGGAGGTAGAATGAAGATCAAACAGGCTTACCGGAGCTCTTCTTTAATCCGTATCAATAACAACCATGCTGGCTAAGGATCTTTTCTCTTCGTCCAGGATATACATCAGTTTTTTCAACATTTCCCTGTATTGTATTGTTTTTCCGTGCTGCGTCTCAATATTGATATACCGCCTGTTTTTTTCGCCATAATGCACACTGAGCGAACCATCTTTAAAAACGTTCACATTATCCTGTAAAATGCTGTTATAACCCAGGGCAGCCATTTTATTATAGATGATCTGGTCTGTTGTCAGTGCAATGTCATCTATGTCCTGCCATTCGTCTGCATATACCAGGCTGGCATCAGTTTGTCTCTTGCCTCCCGGGAGGTAGGTCTTAACAGAAAAATCACCATCGGTATTATTGTGGAGTGCGATCAGGCAGGAGATACTGTCTGGTATCAGTTGCAGGAGTTGTGCGGCAAATTTTTCCACTTCGGTCACTGCAAGCGGATTTATCTTTCCCTTCGCTTTCAGGGTAAGCATAATGCCGGAACGGGAAAATATCCGGTTGGGGTCGAAGGTATATACCACCCCTTTGAACGGGAAACTGATGTTTCGCTGGGCATTGTTCTCGATCTTTATCAGTAACCCGCCCCTTTCTTCCAAAACGGCCCGTGCCGCTTTCACGGCAGTCATTTCATCGTCATGTAAATTGATGCAGCAGGTATTTATGAATTCACCATACTGTGCCACTTTAATTGAAATGATCCTGTCCCCGAGTTTATGCGTAATTGTTTTTTCAGATGGAGTAAAGGCCTTCGGGTCTGCTCCAACGGGAGCTTTTTCCAGGTTGCTTACTCCGAGTGCTGTGGTTGTCAGAGAAAAAAACAAGTACAGGCCGTGCATCAGCGGTTACATTTACAACAAATATATCCTTATCTTTTTTACTGTTTTCAGGATACTAACAGGTGTTGATAAAATGGATATGATCAGCCGGGATCATATTCCGCAGCGATACCGGCGGGTTGCCGGCTGATCTCCTGATCAAAAAAAGCCTGCAACATCTCTGTTACAGGCTTTTGCTTTTAATAACCCCAGGTATTACAATTTTTGAAACCTTGCATAACAGACATGGTTTCCATAAATCAGTTTGATGGTGTATAAGCCGGCTGGCAGGTTGTTAACAGTAAAAGTCACCAGGTTAAGTCCCGAAACCCCCTGCTGATGTTTTTCCCTCACCAGCACGTTCTGGCTGTTGTACATGTACGCATGGATCATTTCCGGTTGCGATAAGGTCACATTCACATTCACTACGGAGGATGCCGGGTTCGGGAATGCCTGTAGCAGGCAGGCGTTGGACACCTGGGTAATATGGATTATCCTGCAGAACTCTTTCACACAACCGCCCAGTGTAACCGCCCGTAAGCATACATTATAATAACCGGTATCCTGGAACAGGTAAGTGGGGTTATTCTGGTGCAGTACCACATTTGGTGTGCCGGCAGGGCTGTTCAACCGCCTGATGGTCCAGGTTTGATCAAGGATCGGGTAGTTTGAATTGGCGTAGAAATGTATCTTGTTCGGTATCTGCGGATCGGGCTGGTAATTATAAGTCACATGCACACTGTCGCAGTTGATCTGCTGTGTTACCTGGATCGTTTTACAGGTGGTGGATGCACAGTTTGGTCCACGCCATACAGTCAGGCAGGCAGTGTATGTGCCGGGCTGCGCATACTGGTGGGTAGCGATCATGCTTTGACTGCCGGTTCCGTCACCAAATGTCCAGGTGTATTGCGCAGAACTGTTTTGATAAGCGGGTATGAATGTGAAGGTCTGGCTGTTGGCAGTTGACCGTACAAAATTAAAATTGCTCTGGTTGTTGCATGGCGGCGGTGGATTGGGAATAAGTATGCTGTCGCATTTTTCCTTTACACAGTTTGGTCCGAATGTTATCTTGAGGCAAACACGGTAGCGGCCCGGTTGTGCATATTCATGAACTGCATTCCATGTGGTGGCCGATGTGCCATCACCGAATGTCCACACAGCAGTGGCTGCAGCCGTAGGTGAAACGGTAAGATTAGTGAAATAAACCTTCCGCGGATTGGTTTGATCCGGTTGCCAGCTGAAATTAACGGGTACATTGCATGGCGGGGGATTTACCACTACCTGTTTACAGAACTCAGCCACACAGGAAGCAGGAGTTGTGTTGACATTTCTTTTTACCCGTATGCAAACGGTATAGTTACCGGCCTGTGCATAGTTATGAGTCGGGTTGGCTACATTGGGGTCGCTCTGCAATCCGCTAACGGAAGTGCCGTCACCAAATGTCCACCTTACTGAATCGGATGGCAGAATGGGATTGGTCAGGTTGGTGAACTTGATGCGTAACGGATGATTGGGATCGGGTTGTGAACTGAAATAAGCCTGCAGGTTACAAAGCGGGGGATGTACCACTACCTGTTTGCAGAATTCAGCTACACAGGGGTTTGGTGTTGTGTTCAGGTTTTTCTTCACCCGGATACAAACCGTATATGTTCCTGCCTGTGCATAAATATGTGTTGGATTTGCCACATTCGGGTCGCTTTGCAATCCGCTTATGGAAGTGCCATCGCCAAATGTCCACCTTACCGAATCGGATGGATGGATGGGTACGCTCATGTTGGTGAACTTGATGCGCAACGGATGTAACGGATCGGGTTGTGAAACGAAATAAGCCTGCAGGTTACAACCGGTGGTTACCACAATGGTCTTGCAGATCTCGCTTACACAAGGAGTAGTTCCTGTGGTATTATTTCTTTTCACCCGCAGGCAAACGGTGTAAACGCCGGGTTGATTATACGTATGAACCGGGTTGGCTACTGTTGGATCGCCCTGGATACCATTCACGGAAGATCCGTCGCCAAATGTCCAGCGTACAGAATCAGTGGGTGATACCGGGGTGGTTGTGTTATGGAACTCGAATCGTAACGGATTGGTTGGTGTAACATTCCAGTTGAAATTGGCCTGCAGGTTACAGGGCGATGTTACCACAATGGTCTTGCAGATCTCACTCACACATGGATTGGGGGTGGAGTTCACGATCCGCTTTACCCGCAGGCAAACGGTATAGGTGCCCGGCTGTGCGTAAATATGAACGGGGTTGGCTGCTGCGGGATTGCCCATGATCCCATTTACGGAACTGCCGTCCCCAAATGTCCAGCGTACCGAATCAGAAGGTAATACCGGGGCGCTTGTGTTATGGAACTCTATCCGTAAAGGATTGGTTGCCGTTGCGGTCCAGGTATAATTTGCCTGCAGGTTGCAGGGAGGCGCTATGATCACATTCTTTGTAAAGGATTGTGTACACTGCGGAACGCCATTGGGGTTATATAAAACAACGGTATGAACAACTGCATAGGTACCCGGGTTTGCATAACTGTGCGTGGGAGATATCGTATTATCAACCGGACTACCATCACCAAAATTCCAGTGATGGGCCACGGTTGGGGCGCCTACCGCCATTGCCGGGTTGAACTTAACGGTATTTGCATTAAGGTATTGAACGGCAAATTCGGCATTGCATGCAGTGCCTTGTGCCTGGGTCTTTAAACTGAATGCTGAAATGACCAGCAGCAGGAGGGTAAAAATTCTTTTCATAACAATCATTTTAGTTGAAGGGTAAAGAGTTTTTCGGTCGTAAAAGGTAGATACGATGGGGTGGGGATCTGTTGCCTGAACCGTAAAAATATTAATATTTTTCCCGGATTCCTACTAAAAACTGCTCTACGGCTTTCCGTACCGGGGTGGCGCCGGTACTGTAATTATTGGCTAAAACAGAGAAGATGAGGAGCTTTCCTTTTTTGGTGATCATATAACCGCTTAAGGCGCAGTTGTTACTGAGTGTACCGGTCTTTGCGTAGATGAAACCGCTTTCTTTTTTGTAATATGAAGACAAGGTTCCGGTGCCGCCGGTGGGTAAAATATTTTTCACCCTGTCCCAGCCAAATTCATTCCTCATTTTGTGGAGGATATAAACAAAGGATTGCGGGGTAAATAAATTGTAACGGCTCAGCCCGCTGCCATCCACCCACCTGGGCTTTTGCGGAACGTCTTTTAAGTCCAGCTTTAATAAGGTATCAATGATGGCTTCATCACTCATGTAACCAAGCCGTTCGTTGCTTGCCATCAACAAGGTTTGTTCCGCAAAAAAATTATCACTGCGGTACATCATGGGTTTAAAGAGTGAGTCGGAGGGTTGGGAGTGGATTATTAATTTTCCAGGCTTATCATATATCCACCAATCTAAGCCAAGTTTGATTTTTAATGTATCTTCCAGCAATGACTGAATATCTGCAGAAGTTGGTCTTATTGGCACATCTTTGTTTTTCTGATTGCCTTTAACAAAAACAAAATGGTTATCCTCGAATCCTTTAATTAGTTCAAAGCCTGTTTTCAATTTTTCCATCACTGTAATTTGTTTCTGATAGAATGTAGGATAAACATGTATACTGTCCTGGTTAATCCATTTTACAGTAACGATATTTCCGTAAACAGGAAAACTGCTTCTTTGAGCCATGTAACTTTCTTTATAATCATTCCATGCCCATCCATTCCCTAAAAAATCTTTGTATAAAAAAGCTTCCGATAGATAAATATTTTTTTGCGTTTTTAAAAAATCTAATACTGGCTGATTTCTAAATTCGCTGAGTAAAAAAGTAGGATCCCCCGAAGGCTCAACTATAGTTGAATCTCCTTTCATCTGATACTTCAATCCCGCCAAACTATCTCCCAGGTACTTCATCCCTGCGTACAGCGTAAACAATTTGGTATTACTGGCCGGGATGAAATTCTTTGTCGCATTGTGATTATACCAATATTTACCAGTTTCCGGTTCGAAAATGCTGATGCCGATATGGCCGGTGCGGATGGCAGTATCTTTTAATAAAAGGGTATTGGCCTGCCTGGAGACCTGTTTGGATACGGAGCAGGATGCCAGTATGAATATCGAACAAGGAACAAGGAATAACGAATGTTGAAGTTTCATTCTTAATTCTTCATTTTTGATTTTTAATTCCGTTCCTGGGCCCGGAGCCAGCGTTCCGGTATCTCGTTATGACTGGCATGTAAATAATCGTTGTAGCTGCAGGCAATGAATTTTTTATCGGGCAGCTGCATCCACCAGCGGCCGGTCTTCTTGCTTTGTAAGAAAACAGACTCCACTTCGGTGAACCGGGTATGGAATTCGTTGAAACTGTGGCGGTCATCCATGGCGGCTTCGTGCTTGTTCCTGCTTTTGCCATCAATAAAGTACCAGAGCATCTGGGCGATCTGCTTGGCGCTCAGGTCATGCATATCCAACTGGGGCAGGTAACCGTAAATACCAAAACTGCTCAGGCTGTTACTCATGCCGGCATACCGGGCCAATGTGCAGGCCTCTTCGCCGGAGAACCCGTTCGGGCTCTGGCGACTGGCAGGCGAATCGCTGTATTTTATGGCGCTGATGTCGAAACTAAGCAGGTGGGTGTTCCGGAGAACCGGCTCCATCTCTTCCATATTATCTTTTGCAACGCCTACCCGGTGGCAGTCGAACCGCAGCTTGTCCATGGTTTCCAGCATGCGTGGGTGAACATAGTAACTCTGAAAGCCGATATGATTATAATGTTTTACCAGGTTGGGTTCGCTGGTAAGCAGTTCCAGTAAAAAGTTCTCACTCCGCAGGGGGCTTTCGCCTTTGAGGTCGATGGTTGCATCAATGCAGGTGGCTTCAATCACCTGCTGCAGTTCTTTGTAGGCAAAGTACTGGGCCAGGGTAATGTCGTGGGAGCCGCCCAGCAGCAATACCGTTTTCTTCATGCGTAATAATTCGGCCAATACCGTTTTAATGGCGGCATAGCTGTCGTTGAGGGTAGCGCCGGTCTTGATATTCCCGATGTCGGCGATCTGGATATCGGTATGCCAGTAATGCAGGTGGTATAACTGCCTGCGTATCCGGTTGGCCGCATTGCTGTCGCCCTCATTGATCCCGCTGCCCCTTGTTTCGCCCACGCCCACCAGCACAATATCGGCTTTGCTGATATCCGGGATACCTGTTTCATACGCATCGATGTGTTTTGCCAGTTGTCCGTCGTTGTAACCGCCGTCCCCGTTCAGCTGGTGAAGGTCTATGGGCATTAAAAAGTCATGCAGGTCGTACATTCAAAAAATTTGGACAAACCTAATTTAATAATTTCAGATTGTGTATTTATCAGCATAAAATATGATAAAAGTCGTGAATTTTCAAAAGGGTAAAATGTTAACTTCGCCCTACAATAAAAGAAAACAATGAAACAGGAAGTTTTAAGCGATGTAGTGATAAAATTTGCAGGCGACAGCGGCGATGGTATGCAGCTTACCGGAAGCCAGTTCACCAATAATACAGCCATGTTGGGCATTGACCTGGCCACCTTCCCGGATTTTCCGGCAGAGATACGGGCCCCGATAGGGACACTGCCCGGTGTGAGCGGTTACCAGCTTCGTTTTTCATCCGACCGTGTGTTTACCCCCGGTGATGCATGTGATGTGCTGGTGGCTATGAATGCAGCGGCTTTAAAGACGAACCTGAAAGGATTGAAGCCCGGCGGAAAGATCATTGCCAATGTAGATGGTTTTGATGCAAAGAACCTGAGGCTGGCCAGTTATCCCGAAGGAGTGAATCCCCTGGAAGACGATAGCCTCGGAAATTATGAAGTGATACGGATGGACGTTACCAAGATGACCCGGGAGGCATTGAAAGATATCACCATGGGGGTTAAGGAAAAAGACCGGGCCAAGAATATGTTTGTACTGGGCTTTTTGTACTGGATGTATAACCGGGACATGGACAGCACCATCAGTTTCATAAAAGAAAAATTCGGAAAAAAACCGGAGATATTTGAAAGTAATGTAAAGGCTTTGCAGGCCGGGTATAATTACGGCGATACCACCGAAACATTTACCACCCGGTATAAAGTAGAGAAGGCAAAGATGGACCCCGGTACCTACCGTTCCATCATGGGTAACCAGGCTGTGGCTTATGGATTGATCGCGGCTTCGCAAAAAAGCGGGCTGCAGTTATTCCTGGGAAGCTACCCGATCACGCCGGCAAGCGATATCCTTCATGAGCTCAGCCGGTATAAGAATTTTGCTGTAAAAACATTCCAGGCAGAAGACGAGATCGCGGCCATCACATCGGCCATTGGTGCCAGTTATGGCGGAAGCCTTGGGGTGACAACCAGCAGCGGTCCCGGTATAGCATTGAAAGGGGAGGCATTGGGTTTGGCGGTGATGCTGGAGATCCCGTTGGTTGTAGTCAACATCCAGCGTGGAGGCCCGTCAACCGGTTTGCCGACCAAAACAGAACAGAGCGACCTGATGCAGGCATATTATGGCAGGAATGGGGAATGCCCCATGCCGGTGATCTCTGCATCAACACCCAGTGATTGCTTCAACGCCGTGTATGAAGCCGTACGGATCTCTGTGCAGCACATGACGCCGGTTATGTTCTTAAGCGATGGATATATTGCCAATGGTGCAGAGCCCTGGAAATTTCCTTCTGCGGCAGACCTGCCGGAAATAAAAGTAGAATATGCTTCGCAAAACGGGAATATGGATGCGGATGGGAAATTCCAGCCTTATAAAAGAGATGAAAAATTGGTCCGCCCATGGGCAATACCCGGAACAGCAGGACTGGAGCACCGGGTAGGCGGACTGGAAAAGCAGGATGTGACCGGTAATATCAGCTATGATCCGGATAATCACCAACACATGGTGAAGACCAGGCAGGCAAAGGTTGATATGATCGCTGATCATATCCCTGAACAAAAATTAGACAGCGGCCCTGAAAAAGGAAAAGTGCTGGTGCTTGGATGGGGCAGTACCTACGGCGCCATCAAAAGCGCCTGTGCCGAATTGCAAAAAGCCGGGCATGCAGTATCACATGTACACCTCCGTTATATCAGGCCTTTCCCGAAAAACCTCGGCGATATCCTGAAAAATTTTGATACCGTTCTTGTTCCGGAAATCAATAACGGCCAGTTGGTTAAGATCATCCGGGATGTATATTTTGTAGATGCAAAGCCGTATAATAAAATCATGGGCATTCCCATCACAAAAGGAGAGTTGGTGGATGAAATAAAACGGTTGTTGTAAATACACCCGTTGAACTTCTTTCGATCCCGGTCATTGACCGGGATTTTTTATTGGAGAAAATGGCATTGATATTGCAGTAAAGGATCTGCTTACCTATTTGTATTGCCTATGAAAAAATATCTTGTGCCGGTCAGTCTGTTTGCACTTGCTGCTTTCATTTCTTCCTGTGAAAAACAGGATTCCCTCACGCCGGTAATGCCCGATGATCCCATGTCGTACTTCGTGAACTTTACTGAAGATACGGTACCAGTAAAGCTTTCTGTAACATCTGCAAGGGAGGAACGTATAGGGAATATTTTTGCCACAGCCATAGAAGGAAAGTTGCCCGACAGTGTTTTGCAAAGGAACAGTTTGATAATACGGGTTACCGGGGACAGTGCAGGAACGTATACTAAAACAGCGATTCTTGCCAGCTATACAGATTCTGCAGGCATTGCTTATTCAAATAATACTGCCGATACGATCAATAAAGTAACCATCACCAGGATCGAAAAGAAAAAGAACGGAAGCGTTGAAGGTAGTTTTACGATACGGGTAAGTAATTCTACCAGGATAAAAACGCTGGTGCTCAGAGATGGAAAATTTTCTACCCTCTTTACTGAATAAAAAACCAATTGGCAGATAATTTGCTGGATCACCCGTACCCGATTACTCTTGATGCCGGCAGATCATTATAGAAAGCAATAAACCGGCTTCTGTATTTTTTACAGTTACTTAAACCGTACTCTTATATGAATGAAACACCAACGCTGCGTAAAGGCTTCAGCAAAAAAAGTATATCAGCCGTTTCAAATGATTTACAGGCTCCCCCGGTAGATGGATTGCAGGAATATGCAGGCGTATGGGGTGCCCCGCAGGTCATTCATCTTCTGAAAAGAACTTTATTTGGTGCTAAGCTGCAGGATGTGCAGTATTTTAAAGGAAGAACCATGCAGCAGGCGGTTAATGAATTGCTGCAGCCCACCGCCGCTCCTTCCACCTATCCATTGAATAATTACAGCGTTAACGGGTATACGGATCCCAGCGGGGTACCGCCCTGGCAAACCTGGATCAACAGTGGGATCACCCTGGCAGATAAAGAGCTCAATGAAAAAAGGATCGATTCCCTGAAGACCTGGTGGCTTGGCCAGGCATTGAACCCATCCCGTTCCATTCATGAAAAGATGGCGATATTCTGGCACAATCATTTTGCCATAGATACTTCGGTAGGTACTGATGTGATCAAAGCAAGATTCTGGTACGACCATTACCGAACGCTTCGCCAACATGCATTGGGGAATTTCAAAAACCTGGTAAAAGCAATTACCCTTGACCCGGCGATGCTTTTTTTTCTAAACGGGGCATCCAATGTCAAAGGATCGCCCAATGAAAATTATGGAAGGGAGTTGCAGGAACTTTATACAGCCGGCAAAGGCCCTGGTTCTGCATATTCAGAAGATGATGTGAAAGCAGCAGCGCTGGTGCTTACAGGACATACGGTTCACCCGGTCACCTTCACTTATTTTTTTGATGCAGGAAAACATGATGCAACCAATAAGGAATTCTCTTCTTTTTACGGCAACCGGGTGATCACCGGGTATAATGGGCCTGCCGGCGCTTCGGAAGTGGATGCATTGCTGGATATGATCTTTTCGCAGGAAGAAATATCCAAACACATCTGCCGGAAGATCTACAGGCATTTTATCTACTATAAAATTGATAATGATATTGAACAAACGATCATCACTCCCCTGGCCCAGGTATTCCGGAATAACAACTTTGATATTCAACCGGTGCTGGCAACGCTTTTCAAAAGCAAACACTTTTATGATATGGGGTATTCATCCGCCTGTATCATTAAGAGCCCGCTGGATTTTGTGATCGGCCTGTGCAACGAGTTTAAGGTCGTGATGCCAGCCGGTAGCGATAGTGCAGCCACGTATGCGGTTTGGGAAAGCATCCGTTATGAGGCGGGAGAAATGCAACAGGAATTAGGTGCTATACCCGAAGTGGCCGGCTGGTATGCCTATTACCAGGAGCCGGCTTTTCACGAACTGTGGGTGAATACAGCTACCTATACGAGGCGTGCCGTTTTTACCGACCGGATGATCGCAGATGGGATCACCCATACCAATCAGACCATCCAGGTCGATCCGATCGCATTTGCAGACCAGTTTGCCAACCCGGGTAATCCCAACCTGCTGATAAATGACTCCCTGGAAATACTGTTGCGTTATCCTTTATCCGAAAGTGCAAAAGAATTTATCAAGCGTTCCATTTTACTGAGTGGCCAGGTGCAGGATTATTACTGGACAAATGCCTGGGATGCCTATAAAGCAAATCCTTCGGATATGATCACAAAGGCCATTGTATCCGCCAGGTTGCAGGCGCTCTACAAATACATTATGAACCTCCCGGAATATCATTTGTGTTAAACCATTAATACCATCCTATGCAAAGGCGATCATTTTTTAAACAAACCATACAGGGAGCGGTGCTGCCTTCTATCATGGGCGGGTTATCTGTAAAAGCCTTCGGTAACTCAGCCTTTTTACAATCGCTTTCCGGTGCAGATAATGACCATGTGCTGGTGCTTATTCAACTGGCCGGCGGCAATGACGGGTTGAATACCATTATTCCATTGGAATTTTACAGTGATTACAACCGCATACGGTCAAACATTGCCATTCCGGAAAACAGGGTATTGCCCCTGAACAATAATCTTAAATCCGGGTTGCATCCGTCTTTGGCTGGTATGCAGCAGATGTATAATGAAGAAAAACTCTGTGCCATCCAGGCAGTAGGTTATCCATCCCCCAATGGTTCTCACTTCCGGTCAATGGATATCTGGTTAACCGGTTCAGACGCTGAACAGTATTTGTCAACCGGTTGGGCAGGCAGGTATTTAAATCATCAGTATCCCAACTATCCTGTTGGTTTTCCCAATGATACCATGCCCGATCCGCTGGCACTGCAAATTGGTTCTGTTTTATCACCGGTGTTTTTAAGTCCTACCGGTTTTGATGCATTGGCCATTGATGAGAGCCTTAACTTTTACAACCTGATCGATGCCATCCAGGACCCGGCGCCCAACACACCAAGCGGGGTGGAGCTGACGTATTTACGAACCATCGCAAAACAAACCAATAAATATGCAGAGGTGATAAAAGCGGCTGCAGCAAAAGTTACACAGCAATCGCCTTATCCTGCAGACAATTACCTGGCTGCACAATTAAAAGGGGTGGCGAAACTGGTAGCGGGCGGATTGAAAACAAAGATATACATGGTGGGCATGGGTGGTTTTGATACACATGCAGGACAGGTGAATGGCGGCAACCCCCTTACCGGCAATCACAGTGGTTTATTAAAGCAGGTCTCAGAAGCCATTACTGCTTTTACACAGGACCTTAAATTTTTAGGTGTTTCCCAAAGGGTTTTAGGAATGACCTTCTCGGAATTCGGAAGGCGCATGCAGTCGAACGGAAGCCTGGGTACCGACCACGGGGCGGCCCAACCGGTTTTTTTATTTGGCGATGCGGTGAAGCAGGGGATACTCGGTAAAAACCCGGCCATCCCGGCCAGCAGTGAAGCCATTGACAATGTTCCCATGCAATATGATTTCCGTTCGGTTTATTCAACCATATTAAGAGACTGGTTTTGCCTGCCGGCACAGGATGTTGACAGTGTATTGCTGAAAAATTATCAATACCTGCCGGTGATAAAATCCACTGCATGTAATATGGATATGCAGGAACTGAATAACCTCGGTGATAACCTGATCATTAATTATCCGAACCCCTTTGTTTCTTCTACCACCATTACATTCAAAACAAAAGGGGGGCACAACCTTTTACAGGTTTTTGATGCTACGGGAAGAAGGATCGCCACCCTGACGGATAAGGTTTATGCAGAAGGTACTTATTCGGTTACGTTCAACAGCGGTGCACTGGCAAGCGGGGTTTATTATGCAAGATTGCAAAATGGTTCCCTGCAGCAGGTGAGGCCCATGCTTAAAGTAAGGGGGTAAGTAAATTTTTAGATTGACGGAAGTTCTCAAAGATCAAACCCAAGAACCAGATGAAATGTTTTATTCAAATACTGAGTTTTATTTTACTTTCTGTAACTGCTGAAAGGGCGGCTGCACAAACAGCCTATACTGTTTCTCACAGTTCCACCTGTGTGGGTTCGCCGGTGATCTTTAATTCAAATGTTTTTGAAACAGCCCAGTTCCCGGACCAGGTACGCTGGAATTTCGGGGACCCTGCCAGCGGACCTTTGAATACGGCCAATGGAATTCAGCAACCAACACATATTTACACAACACCCGGTTCTTATATCATTACCTTGTTTGTAGATGACCCCGGTGCAGGGATCATTAATTTGAGCGATACGATTGTTTTTGTTTTGCCCGTTACCCATAATTTTGGACCCGATGTCTATTTATGTGGAGATACAGGTACCTATATACTGAATGCGCCTGTTGTACCCGGAGCCTTGTATGAATGGAATGATGATACGACAACCCTTGGCCCCCTCCTTGCAGTAAAAGAAACAGGAACATATACCGTGAAAATAAACGGTTGTGCTGTTACGGATACCATTGGCATTTATTTTACACGAGAGCCCGATCTTGACCTGGGCCGGGATCATCTGATGTGCCAGGGGGAGGTACTTACACTGGATGCGTCCAGCGAAAATGCAACCTACCAATGGTTCCTTAACGGTACCTTGATAGGTTCCGCTCAATCGCAGTTACCGGTAACAGCACCCGGTGGTCAGTATATCGCCCGGATCGATGTGGCTGGCTGTGGAATTTACAGCGATACAGTGAATATTTCTTTCAGCAATTTTGCTGCACCCGCCTTTGACCTGGGGCCTGATACGTTACTGTGCCCTAAAGAAATTTTTATGCTGACGGCACATGTACAGGGAGCCACTTCTTACATATGGAGCAGCAAGGGACTGGATGTAAATGATGCGGTGAATTATAATATTGACCTTGATTCAACCATCAGAATAACCGGCCAGGGAAGGTATTGGGCATTTGTAACAGTTGCAAAAACATGCGAAGTGGTTGATACAATGATCGTCCGGTACCGGGGCAATAAACAATTGAATTTTAATGATACAGCCCTGTGCCAGGGAAATTCCCTTGTGCTTGATGCTGATTTTGGAACCGGCATATACAAATGGGAAGCATTTCCACCACAGCGGGGAGACCAGAATAATACCAACCAATCCACGTATTACATTTATAATCCCGGCTTTTATACGGTAACGGCCCGGGTGGGGCATTGTATTTTTAAAGACAGTTTAACGGTGGTATACAATGATTCATTGAAGCTTTCATTACCGGCAGATACAGTTCTATGCCGGGGGGAGACCTTTATTATTACACCGGCTGTAAATACCACCGATTATACCTGGCAGGATGGAAGCAAGTCAAGGTATTTTACTGCAACCAGGACCGGCTTATACAGGATCGTGGCAGAAAATGGCTGTGGAAGGGATACGGCAGAAATGAACATTGTTTTTGACCCCTGTCCCTGTGCTTTATTATTGCCCAATGCCTTTACGCCCAATGGCGACGGGCTGAATGATAACTTCAGGCCATTGCATGCGTGTGACATGGAGAATTACAGCATGACGGTCTATAACAGCTATGGAGAAATAATATTCTTCAGCAGGGACCCATTGAAAGGCTGGGATGGAAAAAGAAAAAACGATCTGCAGAATATGGGAAATTATGTGTGGTCTGTTTCGTACATAAAGTCCAGTACACAAAAACCTGTTCAAAAGCAGGGTAGTATATTATTGCTCCGGTAATTTTCCGAAAAGTCCGCCTGCCGGGGAATTCTCAATACTTTACTTTTTGCCTGCCAAAGCTGTAGGAAACCTTCACACTGAAGCTGAAGTAAGAGTCATTATTACCCGGGTTGCCACGCTGGTCACCGGGATTGGTGATATGTGTGGGATCCAGTTCATACTGACGGTCGTTCAGCAAAAATGCATTGGTAAGTTTAGCGCCGGTAAAATAGTTTGGATACAAGGTCGGGTCAATATACGTGGTACTTGCATCATCCAGGTAATCGGTAGATAAAATGCGGTAAACAAATTCAGCTCTCAGGTTGAGGGTGGAATTAAGCTCGTATCTAACACCCAGTCCAAGCGGGAAGTTCATTTGCTGCAATTTATAGACCTTCCTGTTCGGATATTCTGCAAAACCCTGTCCTTCTGTGCTCAGGGGCTGAAGGTCGACCCATCTTCCATTTGACTGTGCCTGGGGTTTGAAGGAAAAGAATCCCACCCCGCCAAGCAAATAAGGAGAGGTCCTGGGTGGCGCCTTGTCTTCATCATATTTGTAGATCAGGAATAAAGGGTGGATTTCGGCTGCCAGCATAAATTCGGTGATGTTGCTGCGGAAACTCAGGTTCCTTTCATAGCGGCCGAAGGTGGTGGCTTTTACTTTCTTTAAAACGGCATCATCTGCCTTTACCTGTCCGAAAGTGGCTTCAAGCCTCACAGCAATGGCATCTTTATAGGTAGCGCTCAGGAAAATGCTTCCGGAGAAATTGGTTTTACCCAGGTTCAGATCTTTTACAAATTTCTTACCTATTCCTTTACGGCCACCGAGATCAGTGAGGCAGTTCATGGCCCCGATCGAACCACCCAGTTCATACATGACCGGGCTGTCGTAATACTTGTCATCGTAGAAATAGTACTGTGCCGAAGCTTTCTGTACGGGGGCTGTAAGCAATATAAGGGTGCTTACAAAAGCTGTAATTTTTTTCATGTGTAAGTTATCCTTTATTTTATTTCTTGGCTGGGGGTTTCAAAAGGATAAGTATATGTTGCAAATAAAACGATTATTCCTCAAATATGGTTCAACTTTTATTTTTTTTGTTCACATATTTACAGATACCCGCCAGGCCGCATTTGCTGCACGAGGGGTTCCTTGCCGTGCAAACATATCTTCCATGCAAAATAAGCCAGTGATGTGCAAGGTGTACATATGCTGAAGGGATATTTTCCACAAGTTGTTTTTCGGCTGCCAGCGGGGTTTTGGCATTGGTAGTAAGGCCTAACCTGGCGCTCACCCGGAATACATGTGTGTCTACTGCCATATTCGGCTGTTTGTCCGCCACCGAAGTGATGACATTGGCTGTTTTGCGCCCAACCCCGGGTAGTTGTACCAGTTCCTCAACGGTCATGGGTACCTTCCCATTGAATTTTTCCATCAGCATTTTAGCCATGCCGATCAGGTGTTTTGTTTTGTTGTTGGGGTAAGAAATACTTTTGATGAGGGGAAAAACATCTTCAAAGTCTGCCTTGCTCAAGGAGGCGGCATCCGGGTATTTTTCAAAAATATACGGTGTGGTGAGGTTAACCCTTTTATCGGTACACTGTGCAGAAAGGATAACGGCTACCAGCAACTGGAATGGGTCATCATAGATCAGTTCTGTTTCTGCATCGGGGGCATGTTGCAGGAAATAGTCAATTAAAAAACGGTAACGCTCTTTTTTGGTCATAAAAAAATCCGCCGGCTGGCGGATAAAATTACATTAAAAGCGTTAGCGGATCATACCTGTGGTGAAAGTTCGGCCACTGCTTTTTCAGCATAATTCATTATTGAATCAAGGGTTTGCTGGCTTGGTGACATTTTTAGTGTTTCCAGCTTTTGTTGGGCTGAACTTATCACTTCAAATTTTTCACGCAGACTCCAATCCGTGTTTAAAGCAGCCTTTATTTCGGCTGATTTTGCTGGGGAAGTTTCATTATACAAATAGAGTAACAAATCTTCCGGGGTAAAGTTGTGCATAGACAAGTTAAGTTGCTTGTGTTAAAAATTAAATATCCATATCCGCTTACATAAACGGCTGATTTGGAACATTATTGCCTTGGGGACAGAATTATTTGACTTTCGAAGGGGTGTTTACGATAAAAAGGTCTTCATTATCTTTTTTCATCATATATTTCTCCCGGGCGTATTTTTCAATACTTTGGGCATTATTCTTTAACTGGTCAAGTTCTTTTTGGGCATCTGTTATCAATTCGTCAAGGTGTTGCTCGCTATTTTGAAGTTCATTCAATTTTTGTTTTCGCTCAAAACCGGATGGAATGTCCTTTGGATCAAAGAACAGCATCCAGATCACAAAAAAAACCCCGGCAAGCAGGTACTTGTTCTTTAACCAGGAGGGGAGCCTCCCCAGACCCCTCCGAAGGAGGGGCTTAGCAGCGTATGTATTTTCTGAAAGCTCTTGCATTGTCAAACTGTTTCAAAGTCCTTTCCTTTGGGAAGGATTTAGGATGGGCTTCCAAATTTAATCTTTCCTTTTGGATAAATACCGCTTTCGCCCAGTATTTCTTCCACACGAATAAGCTGGTTGTATTTAGCCATGCGGTCGGTTCTTGACGCTGAACCTGTTTTTATCTGTCCGCAGTTGAGGGCAACAGCCAGGTCGGCAATGGTGGTATCTTCTGTTTCACCGCTGCGGTGACTCATGATGGTATTATACCCATTGTTCTGCGCCATACTAACCGCATTGATCGTTTCGGTGATGGTTCCTATCTGGTTTACCTTAACCAATAACCCGTTCCCGATGGATTCTTTGATACCTCTTTCAAGGCGGTCAACATTGGTCACGAACAGATCATCCCCTACGAGCTGGCATTTGCTTCCAACTGCCTCCGTAAGCATTTTCCATCCCTTCCAGTCGTCTTCGGCCATGCCATCTTCAATGGAGCAGATGGGATATTGCTTTACCCAGTTCTCCCAGTATTTTACCAGTTGCTCACTGGTCATTTTCTTTCCGTCGCTTTTATGGAAAATATATTTCTTCTCTTTGGCATTCCACAATTCACTATTGGCTGCATCCATGGCAATTTTTATCTGCGAACCGGTTTTATATCCTGCGGCCTGGATGGCAGTCAGCACCGTTTCAATGGCTTCTTCATTGCTTTGGATGTTGGGGGCAAACCCTCCTTCATCCCCTACATTGGTGCTGTATCCTTTTTTCTTTAATACCGACTTCAGGGTATGAAAGATCTCCACACCCCATTGAAGCCCTTCACTGAACGTGGAAGCACCCACCGGCATGATCATGAATTCCTGGAAGTCTATTTTATTATCTGCATGCGCACCACCATTTAAAATGTTCATCATCGGGATAGGCATGATCCTGGCATTGGTTCCGCCTATGTAACGGTACAACGGAAGATTAGCTTCCAATGCTGCAGCTTTGGCAACCGCCATGCTTACAGCCAGTATCGCATTGGCTCCCAGCTTTCCTTTATTAGGCGTTCCATCCAGGGCAAGCATCAGGGCATCAATACCGGTCTGATCGGCCACATCCCAGCCCAGTAAATTATCTGCAAGAATGGTATTGACGTTTTTTACCGCTTTCAACACCCCCTTGCCTCCATACAGTTTTTTATTGCCATCTCTTAACTCAACAGCTTCATGAATGCCGGTGCTGGCGCCACTGGGTACGGCGGCACGGCCCAGGTGCTCGTTCTCAGTTAAAATATCCACTTCTACGGTTGGATTACCACGGCTGTCTAAGATCTGGCGGGCATGGATGGAGGCGATGTAGCTCATGATTCGTTAATTGGTTAATTGGTTAATTGGTTAATTGGTTAATTGGTGGTCAAAGTTCTGAAAATATCTTCTAAACTTCCAACAGATTCGCTTTGTAAAGAAACAATATTGAGATTTTTATTCAGGGTGATCTCTATCAGCCTTCTTTTTAAGGCGTCGGCATCCTCTGTGTTAAATAACCATGTATTGGCATTCAGCTGGCTGATGTTCTGTATTCCTTCAAAGACCTCTTCCTTCACAACTTCTTTTATTTCCAACCTTAATTTATTGAAATGTTTTCTGCCCATCAGGTTGCTCAGTGTATCATCCGCTACAATGGTCCCTTTATTGATGATGATAACCCGGTCGCAGATGGCCTGTACCTCCTGGAGAATATGTGAAGAGAACAGAACGGTTTTTTCTTTGCCCAGGGTTTTTATCACTTCCCTTATTTCCACGATCTGGTTTGGGTCAAGACCGGTGGTCGGCTCATCCAGTATCAGCACTTCGGGATCATGTATCAATGCTGCGGCCAGTCCAACCCGTTGTTTATAGCCTTTGCTCAACTGCCCGATCTTTTTACCCGACTCAGCAGTCAGCCCCACCTGGCCGATCACTTCTTCGATCTTTTGTTTTTTATTTGCTATCGCATGTACGTTGCTGATAAAATCAAGGTACTCCCTTACGTACATGTCGTAATAAAGCGGGTTGGCTTCCGGTAAATAACCGATCTTCTTTTTTGTTCCGTTGCTGTTATCATGTACGTTGAGGCCACAAACTTCTGCTGTGCCCTCATCAGCCTGCAGGTAACCGGTTAATATCTTCATGGTGGTGGATTTGCCGGCACCATTGGGTCCCAGGAAACCAACGATCTCTCCTTTCTCTACGTTAAAAGAAATGCCATCCACCGCTTTTTGAGCGCCGTAAATTTTAGTAAGATTATTTACTGATATTGACATGTATACGATTGTTCAGCAAAAATAAAAAACGCCGGATGTAAAACCCGACGTTTGTTTTAAAGCTTCGTTATTTTTTATCTCCGGGTTTATTGCCGGGGTTTTGATTCTGTCTTGGCTGGTTACGGTTTTGTCCCTGTGGCCTGTTTGGGTTATTGCGGTTCCGGTTTTGCTGACCACCACCCGGCTGTTGAGGTCTGTTGCCGCCGGGGCGTCCTTGCTGACCGCCGGATTTTTGTTGCTGGCCCTGGCCTCCACGATCCTGCCTCGGGCCACGGGGCTGGGTTTGTTTTTTCTCCTGGTCTCTTCTCTTACGACTTGTCTTTTCCAGGCTTTTTAAACTTATCTGGCCCACCACATCGGCATATACCGGCTCAATTTCTTTTGGTTTGTTGCTCACCACTTCCACCGGTTCCAGGCTTTCGGGCCTTATTCCCTGCCGGTTCAGTTCTTTTATCTTCTTAACCCGTTCAATGGTCAATGGGTATTGTTTGTTGCTGTCGGGCATGCTGTACCACATCAGGTTTCGGAAGATATCTTTCTTTACCAGGTAGGCACGGCTGGTGGCAATCTCAATATTGTCGGCATCTTCCGGAAAGAACCGGAGTGCATCCATATAGGTATCCAGCTCATAATTCAGACAGCATTTCAGTCTCCCGCACTGGCCACTTAACTTGCTTTGATTGATACTGAGGTTTTGGTACCGGGCTGCATTGGTGTTCACACTCTTAAAATCGGTAAGCCAGCTGCTGCAGCAAAGCTCCCGGCCGCAACTGCCGATACCACCTACTTTTCCTGCTTCCTGCCGGGCCCCGATCTGGCGCATCTCCACTTTTACTTTAAACTCGGCTGCATATAATTTGATGAGTTCCCTGAAGTCCACCCGGTCATCGGCAATATAGAAGAAAGTGGCTTTGCGGCCATCGGCTTGTATCTCCACTTCGGCCATTTTCAATTCCAGTTTCAGCTGGCGGGCAATGGCACGGCTCCGGATGAGCACCTGTGCTTCCCGGGCCTTTGATTCTATCATTTTGGAAATGTCGGTATCGTTTGCCCTGCGTAAGACCTTTTTTATTTCGGGACTTTTTTCGTCAACCTTGTTCTTCTTCAGTTGCAGGCGGACCAGTTCTCCGGTAATGTTTATCATGCCCACATCAAAGCCATTCACACCTTCCACGGCAACCATATCTCCTTTGTGAAATTGCTGCAACGTGGTATTCCTGAAAAAATCCTTGCGGCTGCCATTATTAAAACTCACTTCCACAATACGGCATCCGCTTTCCGGGTCGCTGAAAGGTAAATTGGCCAGCCAGTCATGCACATTCATGCGGTTGCACCCGCCTGTGGCACAATTGCCATGACTTTGGCAACCCGAGGGTGCTCCGTTCTTTGACGTTCCGCAACTTCCACATCCCATATTGAGATCAATTAAGAATTAAAAATTAAGAATTAAAAATCGGGGAAAACGGGGGAGAATTACTGATGTACTCCGGTGGCGTCGCTTCCGATAGCAATCGGAACCTGTGTTGTACCTCTCCTGATCAGCGGTTGATTTGCCGGGGAAGAGATGCGACGCAATCCCGGTACTTAGCGGGACTGAATATTGTTGAAAGTGCTGGTATCAAAATATATAATACACTAATATCAACTCAAATCAGTAATTCCTGGCCTCCTGTTCTGCTCCTCAATTCACCAAAATTAACGATTTGTTGTTAATAATATGGTACAACCTTATAGAAAGGGCGTGAAAAAGCATTTTGGCGTTGGCATTCCGCTCAATATAATAGCTGGCCTTGTCTAATTCGGTAATGATGGCTTCCTGCTGCTCAATGGAACAGATCTTGTTCAGCCGGAGGGCAAAATCGTGATCGGTTGACCGTTGTTCGGGGTCCGTTGAGCCCATTGCCCGTATCCGGATGGCCTGCTCCAGCAGGTGAATAAAGTATTTGAGGAACTGTTTTTGTTTTTCCCGGCCCAGTTTGGCGGTATCGTCGATCCATTTTACCTGGGCAACCGGCCCGGTCTTTATCACGGCATTCAGCCATTCCCGGAGCATGGCTTCCCAGTCATCGTCGGCATGTTGTAATAACTGCAGTGCCTCCCGGAAATTACCTTCCGTAACGGCGGCCACCTGCCGGGCTTTTTCCACGTTCACGCCTTCCTTCAGTTCCAGCGCCGCTTCCACTTCCAGTTTATTCAGCGATGGCACTTTCACCAGTTGCGTACGGGATAAGATGGTAGGTAATATCAGGTCCTCATTTTCGGCAACCAGGATGAACAGGGTATTTGGTGGCGGCTCTTCAATGAGTTTTAATAATTTATTCCCTTCCTTGCCTAAGAATTCGGGCATCCACATGACGAGGATCTTGTATTCGCTCTCAAAACTTTTCAGGTTGAGTTTTCGGATGATGTCGTTGCATTCGTGGGCCGTGATATTACCCTGCTTGTTCTCGGCACCGATGAACTGCAGCCAGTCGTACACATTGCCGTAGGGGCTGCTGGCCATAAATTCCCGCCACTCTTTAATAAAATCGGTGCTGATGGGTTTGTCTCCTGGTCTTTTTGGAATGACGGGGTAAGAAAAATGTATATCAGGATGGATAATTTCGTTGGCTTTTTTGCAGGCGGGGCAGATGCCACACGAGTCGGAGTTGGATCCAGGATCCGGGATCCGGGATCCGGGATCAGGTTCACCAAATAAAGAAGGCTCTGCTGCAGGTTGCCTGCCGTTCACTTTTTCACATACGATGTATTGTGCAAATGCCAATGCCAGTTGCAGGGTGCCGCTTCCTTCTTTACCGAGGAATAAGAGGGCATGGCTCAGCCGGTTGTGCTGCACCATCTGCACCAATTGTTCCTTGGTTGCTTTTTGGCCGGTGATGGATCGGAATTGCATGGGTGCAAATATAGTTGAAGTGGCTGAGTTGGAAACCCAGGACCAAGGCATCCCTGTTCGCCTTCGCAAAGCTTCATCGGAGCAAGGTCGGGGACAGGAACGGGAATGAGTTAAAAACTCAGGACCAGGGCATCCCGGTCGGAGACCGGGACGAGGTAATTATAGTTTAGATAAGATATCCTCACTCATCGGCTTCACTTTGCTTGTAAAATGTGCGATCAGTTTCCCGTTCTCATCCAGTAAAAATTTGTTGAAGTTCCAGGTGACCCGGGCATCCAACACCCCGTTCTCATCTTTATTGCAAAGCCAACGGTAAATGGGGGCGATGTTCTTTCCCTTTACCGATATTTTGGCCGCCATGGGAAAGGTTACGCCGTAATTCTTTTTACAGAATGCAGCAATGGCTTCATTGCTGCCGGGTTCCTGGGAGAAGAAATTGTTGGCAGGGAAACCAACGATGACCAGCCTGTCTTTATATTTTTCATATAATTTCTCCAGGTCATCGTATTGCGGGGTAAAGCCACATTTGCTGGCGGTATTTACGATCAGTATCTTCTTTCCCTTGAAGGCAGTGAAGTCAATGCTGTCTCCATTCAATCCTTCTACCTTAAAATCGTAGATGGACCTTTTTTGCGCCTGAACAGTTGTACAGGGAACAGCATTCCCTAAAAAAAGGAAGCTTGAAAAAGCCAGCCATTTGATCATGTTCTTAAAGTTTGCTGGTGATCTCCTCACTCATTGGTGTAACCTTGGTTCCGAAGTAGTTTAATAAATTCCCTTTTTCGTCCAGCAGGAATTTACCGAAATTCCATTTTATCTCAGCATCCAGCACACCATTCTCCGACTTGTTACAAAGCCATTTATAGATGGGAGCAATGTCGTCTCCTTTTACTGATATCTTGGCTGCCATCGGAAAGGTTACGCCGTAATTCTTTTTGCAGAATTCTTTGATCTCGGTATTGGTACCGGGTTCCTGCCCGCCAAAGTTGTTGGCCGGAAAACCAACGATCACCAGCTTGTCTTTGTATTTCTCATACAATTGTTCCAGGCCTTCGTATTGAGGAGTGTAGCCACATTTGCTGGCCGTATTAACGATCAGTATCTTTTTGCCTTTGAATCCGGCGAAATCAATGGTTCCACCGTCAAGCGCTTCCACCTTAAAGTCGTAGATGGATTTTGCCGGCGCAATGGTTCCGGCTTCGGGACCAGGGGCAGTGGTATCATTGTTTGCATGCAAGGTGCAGGACATAAGCACAGCGCCGATGGCTAATAATTTGATCATGATGGATCTTGTTTAATAATGATAGTAACAGATTTTTTGTGATTTTGTTTACCGGTATGGTCCCGGGCTACTGTTTTTCATAGCAACCCAGGTCTGGTAAACCAACATTCCTGTTCCTGTCATCCAGGTCTTTCAGATAGCCGGTTGCAACGCCGGCATTAATGCCCGGGGCTGCCGTATTATTCGCAGTCCGGAAATCGAATATCCTTTTGTTCACATCAATACTGTCAAATAACGGGTTTTGGTTCTTAAGGTTGCCTGTTAAGGTACTGTTTGCCGGATCAGCAGTTGCCCGGTAAATATTCTTCTCAAACAAGACATTGAATGGAGTTGTGCCCTGTTTATTTACCAGCACTTCGCTGGTAACAATTCCTTCGTCGCCCCAGAAAATATTGTTACGGAAAACGGCATTCAGGTCGGCTGTTAAAATTGTGCCGGTAAGGGTTGAAAAATTATTTACCGTAAGTACCGGGTTTTTATGATTCAGGTAGTCGTTTGAAAAAGCTGCCACCGTGCAATGCGTGAAGTTGTAGATACCACCATAACTTAAAACAATGTTGCTGCCGCAGTTGCTGATCAGGCTATTGTCTGCCTGCAGGCTGCTGTTTACACAAAACACACCCACATCATAAGCATTATCAACGACACACTGGTGCAGGATGAGTTTTGGATTTGCATTGATGGATGGTTTTTCAGCAACAATGGCCTGGTAGGCATTTTTAACCACAGCAAAGGTCATCACGTTATTCCGGCTGTTACCTCGGAAATAAATGCCGGGCCAGCTTGCCGGCAGATCTTTATAAGGATCATCCAGCCGGTCGCCGGTGAATACCACATTATTTGTCTTAGTTCCATTGACCAGTAATGAACCGTCCACAATAAAGGGGGCATCTGCATGGGAATATATCCTGCATCCGGGTTGAATGGTAAGTGAGGCGGTCGTATCGATCCGTATGCTTCCGAGAATTACATAGGGCAGGTTGTTCGTCCAGACCACATTGCCGGTAATCACCCGGTTGCTTAAAAAATTGGCATTTTGGCCATAGGCCTGCAATTGAACAAAGCGGTCATTTCCGTTATAATTGACCAGTATGCTGTCGCTTACAATAAAGGGAAGGTTTGTTGCATTGGGGTTGATGGTGACCGATACAAAAACATAGATGCTGTCGTTGGCATCAATGACCAGGTTGTTTGCCTCGGTAGTCGCCGCCCCGTCAACATTCATTTTAAAAGAAGAACCTGTGCCACCCATCAGTTTTACTTTATCCAGGCGTAGTTTTTGATTGTTCCCGTTTATGATCTTGAAGGATTTAGTGATGGATCCGGTTGTGGTAAAAACGGTATCGTATTTTAAGGTATCGGTGGTAATGCGGAGCAATGCGTCGGCGCTGCTGATGAAGGAATCTTTTTTGCAGGAGGCTAAAAAAAAGCAAAAAGCAAAAGGCAAGAAGCAAAAAAGGAAATTCAGTTTCTTCATTGGACAAATTTATACTTATTTGAGTACAGTTTTGCTTCGTTCACCCTTCGGCTTCGCTCCCTGTTATTTGGCTGCATATGCCAATGTGGCGATACTCAGTTTAACTTTTTCATGTTGCAACATTACCGTGCCACAGGCTTCCAGCGTTGCCCCGGTTGTAATTACATCATCCACCAGCAGCAGGTGTTTATTTTTCAGTAACCCTGGGTTTACAACATTAAAACTGCCGCTCACATTTTCCCATCGTTCGGTACGGTGCTTGCTGGTTTGTGTTTCGGTGGCGTAAGGCCGTACCACGATGCCGTTCATGACCGGTATGTTCATTGTGGAAGACATGCCGTTGCAGATGATCGCTGCCTGGTTGTAACCCCGTTTGTGCTCTTTGTCGGCATAAAGGGGCAGGGGGATCAATGCATCGATATTGTTAAAGCGGTTGCTTTTCAGCAGACTTCTGCCCATCAGCTCTCCCAGGTAAAACCCGATCTGTGTATCGCCCTTGTATTTAAGCTGGTGGATCAGGTGCTGTACCAGGAATTCCTTTGAAAAATAGAACTCGCTGTGCCCGGCTTCCAGGGGAAGCCTTCCCCAGAAATGTTTTTCAATGGGGTTATTGGCAATGCCTGCAAAATTGGTATGCGGTAAAGAATGAAGGCAGCGAAGGCAGAGCAGGCTGTCTTCCCTTACCAGGTCGGAACCACATCCGGTACATACATGCGGGTAAAAGAGATGCAGGGTACTGCTGACAATATTTTTAATGGCTGCGATCATCGCCCATAATTGCATTAACAAGTTAAAATAAATACTGGTATAATTCCTCCACCTTACCAAGGGGCACTACTTCAATGTTGAATTTGGATTTACCGGTTTGTTTATGAGAAAGATTGTATTTGCTGACAATGATCTTTTCAAAACCTAATTTCTCTGCTTCTGCGATCCGTTGCTCGATCCGGTTCACGGCCCTGATCTCTCCGCTGAGACCTACTTCGCCGGCAAAACAATATTTCTGACTGATGGGGACGTCTTCATAACTGCTCAGTAAAGCACTTACTATAGCAAGATCAATGGATGGATCCTCTGCTTTCAATCCCCCGGCGATATTGATGAATACATCCTTCACTCCAAAATGAAAACCACCTCTTTTCTCAAGCACCGCCAGTAATAATTGCAGCCTCCGCAAGTCGAAACCACTTACGGTTCGCTGGGGAGTTCCGTAAACACTCTGGGTAACCAATGCCTGCCCTTCAATTAACAAGGGCCTTAGTCCTTCCATGGTTGCCGCGATGGCGATACCACTGAGTTGTTCTTCTTTTTGGGTTATTAAAATTTCGGAGGGATTGCTCACTGCCCGCATTCCGGTATCGGTCATTTCATAAATACCCAGTTCGGCGGTAGAGCCAAAGCGGTTCTTGAGTGTACGCAGTATGCGGTACGTATAATGCCGGTCGCCTTCGAACTGAAGCACGGTATCCACCATGTGTTCCAGGATCTTTGGACCAGCAATGGTCCCATCTTTGGTAATATGGCCGATCAGGAAGACCGGCGTATTTGTTTCCTTGGCAAAGCGCTGCAGTTCTGCAGCACATTCCCTGATCTGGCTTATACTGCCCGGGCTGCTTTCCACAAAGGGAGATTGAAGCGTCTGGATGGAATCCACGATCACGAGCTGCGGTTTCAGTTTTTTGATCTCCTGGAAAATGGTTTGTGTACTGGTTTCAGTAAGCAGGTAAAAATTCTCACTTTTAAACCCGATCCGGTCGGCCCGCATTTTTATCTGCTGTTCGCTTTCTTCACCGCTTATATATAGTGTAACTATATCGGTCAACTGCAAACCATTCTGCAGGAATAAGGTTGATTTGCCAATGCCGGGTTCACCGGCAACCAGGACGATGCTGCCTAAAACAATTCCCCCGCCAAGAACCCGGTTCAATTCCGCATCGGTGGTAACGATCCTTTTTTCTTCGGCGCTGCTTACGTCATTGATGGAAATGGTCTTTAATTTACCGGCGCCCGTATAATCCTGCCAGGGATCTTTTTCTTTTTTATCGGTGCCCTTAACAATGACCTCTTCAACAAATGTGTTCCAGGAATTGCAGGACGGACACTTGCCCAGCCATTTGGCGCTTTCATAACCACAGTTCTGGCAAAAAAAGGCGGATTTGGTCTTGCTCATGCCCTAAATGTAAACTGGAAAAAGAAGAATGAAAAATCAATTAAAACGAAAAACAGTTTTGTAGAACCGGTCATCCATATTCTGCGAAACAGGAAATAGTGTTGATTCGGATCGAACTTTCAGCAGTAGGAAACTGATAGTTGTTTCAAAGTAAAAGGGTCAACATTTCTGCTGACCCTTTGTACTTACTAACCCATTAAATTCTGTTGCTAAATTACAAATTGCGGCCACATAAAAAAATAAATTTTGGCCGATGTTGATAAGTTATTGGGCTTACTAACTGCGTAGTATAAACTATTAATGCCCTTGTAAATATTTGTAAATCAATTATATAGCAAAGCCAGGTCATTTGCTTTCCAGGCGACATTATAGTATGGGAAAAAATATTTTTTTTAAAATATTTGGTTTATAATATAAACTACTTTACGTTTGTGTCAAATTTTGAAGGATGAAAAGGGCAGTTGTATTCATTATATTATTAAGCAGTTTAGGTTCAAAAGCCCAGACCAGGATTTCGGGCAGGATCTCAGATACCAAGGGAAAGCCACTGGGTGGGGTAAGCATAACTTTGCGAAACAGCTACGACGGTTCTACAACCGATTCGTTGGGAAATTTCTCCTTTACAACTACCGAAAAGGGAAAACAAACTTTAGAGGCATCCATAATCGGGTACCGGCCATTTGAGCAGGAAATTACCCTGGCTCCGGGTCCATTAACATTAAATATTCTTCTAAAGGAGTTGGTGACCGAACTAAAGGCCGTGGTCATATCGGCCGGGGCATTTGTTGCCAGCGATAAAAATAAAGGGGCCGTTCTGAATGCCATTGACATTGTAACCACTCCAAGCGCCAATGCGGATGTTACCAGTGCATTTAAAACCCTGCCCGGCACCCAGCAGGTTGGAGAGAGTGAGGGTTTGTTTGTGAGAGGGGGCTCCGCAACGGAAAGCAAGATATATATGGATGGCAACCTGGTGAACAATTTTTTTTACAGCAGCACACCGGGTATTGCAACAAGGGGAAGGTTCAATCCATTTCTTTTTAAAGGAACGATTTTCAGCTCAGGCGGCTATTCGGCATTATATGGCCAGGCACTTTCCTCGGCATTGATCCTGGAAAGTAAAGACCTGCCGGAAAGAACAGAAGCCGATCTGGCCATTTCAGTAATTGGTCTGGGCGGCGGTATCCAGCATCTTGCAAAAGATAAGAAATCATCCTGGGGTGTATCGTATAATTATACAAACCTGTTGCTTGGTTTTGCGATCAATAAACAAAAGCAGGATTTTTTCCAGATACCTGTTTACCACCAGGGGGATGCCAACTTCCGTATAAAGACCCGAACAGGCGGGATGATCAAATATTATGGGTACATCAGTGCCAACAAAACCGGGTTCCGTAACCCGGATATTGACTCGATGGTTTTAAAAGATGCGTTTGCTATAGACAACCTGAATACGTACCAGAACATCAACTGGAAAGATAACCTGGGCAACAACGGGTGGCGGATCAATACCGGCATCAGTTTCAGTACCAACAGGGATGATATGTTGAATGAACTGCAGGATGCCAAAAACCAGAAGCAGGTCATCAGCAACCCGTCTTTTTATGCGTTTAAGAATTTTACCTTAAAAAACCGGGCGCAGTATGCACAGGCAAGGCTTGTGCTGGAGAAAAAGCTGAACGGGTTGAATACCATTCGCTTTGGCAGTGATTATTTCTACAGCGACGAAAAATCGACCTACACGTTATATGATGGGAACAAATTTTCTGAAACGGTAAAAGATAATCTGGTATCTGTTTTTGGAGAAACGGACATCTTTCTTACCAACAGCCTGGCCGCCAAGATCGGGAGCAGGCTGGAATATTCAGCGTTGATCAGAAAATGGAATGTGGCCCCCCGGGTTTCCGTGGCATATAAGTTTGCAGATAACAGCCAGGCCTCATTTGCTTATGGCCTCTTTTATCAGAACCCCGAACGGAAATATCTGCCAACAACTGCAGGCCTTCATTATTCAAGGGCGGCCCATTACATACTTCAATATCAAAAACTGGGTACCAGCCGCACGTTCCGGGTAGAGGCTTCTTATAAGAAATACAGCGACCTGTATAAAACCTCCTTTACTATGACCGGAAGGGAGATAGCCGCCAACAACAATGGTTTTGGTGATGCAAAGGGAGTAGAGTTATTCTGGAGAGATAAAAAGACCTTTAAGAACGTGGACTACTGGATCTCCTGGTCTTACCTGGATACTAAAAGGGACTTCCTGAATTATCCAAAGGCGATCACGCCGTCATTTGCAGCCAGCCATACAGCCGCTTTGGTGGTAAAGAAATTTGTGCTGCCCTGGAAAACAGGCTTTAACCTCAGTTACAATTTTGCAACAGGCCGTCCGTATTACCGCATTGCATATGATAATATACAAAGCAGGTATGTGATCACAGATGCCGGCAAAACCATCAGCTACAACAGCATGAGCTTTAGCGTAAACTACCTGCCGAACCTTGGTAAGACAAATCCAAAGGTTTTTGCTGTATGGGTCTTAGGCATCAACAATGTACTGGGACAGAACCAGGTGTTCAACTACAACTACAGCAATGATGGAAGCCGGAAAGTGGCCGTAACTCCACCATCGAGGCGGTTCATCTTCCTGGGTTGTTTTCTCAGTTTTGGAGTAGACCGGACGCAGGATGCGATCAATAACAACCTGTAAAATGCCATTAAAACATTTATAACCAATAAACCATTTTATCATGTCAAATCAGCAACCGGCTCCCGAAGGCAAAGACCCCGTTTTATGGGAGATCGCACAAAAAAGAGCAAGTTTCAAAGGTCATGCGGTCAGTTACGTTATTGTAAATGCATTTTTATGGGGCATCTGGTTCTTATCTGCAGAGCGCCGCCATATGAATTTTAGTGATTACGGATGGGATCATTTCCCCTGGCCTTTGTGGCCAACACTCGGCTGGGGTGTAGGGCTGGCCTTTCATTTTGCCGGCGCCTATATTTTTCCCCGGGCCAATTCGGTGGAAAGGGAGTATGAAAAATTAAAAAACAAAAAATAAACAACAAAAACATTCAACAATGAAAAAGGTCTTGCTACTCGCTGCTGTTATTATTATGTCGGTAAATTCTTTTGCACAAAGCGAAAAATATATGGCTGCCATGAAAAGCAATATTGCCGCAATCGATACCAGTTACCGTAACCCGGCTAACCTGTTAACCCTGGCAAACAATTTTGAGCGTATTGCCACGGCAGAAAAAAACCAATGGCTGGCTTATTATTATGCTGCTTTATGCCAGGTCAATTATACCTACATGGAACAGGACAAATCGAAGATCGATGCCATAGCTGATAAAGCAACCGCACTCATCAATAAAGCCGATTCCCTGCAGCCGGATAATTCAGAGATCAGTTGCCTGAAAAGTATGATTGCCAGCAGCCACATGATGGTGAACCCCATGCAGCGTTATATGGAATATGGTGCGGAGATATCCTCGTACATTGACGCTGCCATGCAGCAGGACCCCACGAATCCCCGTCCGGAATACCTGAAGGGCCAGGGACTTAAATACACGCCGGAGCAGTTTGGTGGTGGCTGTGTTACTGCAAAGCCGGTATTGCAGTCTTCTTTAGATAAGTTCAACAATTTTAAACCCGCCAGCGATATTCATCCTAACTGGGGCAGGCAACGGGTGGAAATGTTATTAAAAGAATGCAAATAAATTATTAGTGTACATCTGAATCATAAAAGACATGTTGATCCCGGTAATTAAATTAAGTAAATGAATTACACTTATCTTAAACTGCTACACCTTTTTCCTGTAATGTTATTTTTGGGGAATATTGTTACAGGACTTTTCTGGATGCGTTTTGCAGTAAAAACAAGGGATGTAAAGATCATTAACTTTACTATGAAATGTATTATTAATTTAGACCGATACTTTACTATACCCGGAGTTATAATTATTACTACTGCCGGCATATTAACCGCTATATACGGACACTTCCCTTTATTAAGAACGGGCTGGATATTCTGGTCGATCATCATGTTTTCCATTTCAGGGCTTATTTTTTCGATCAAATTAGTTCCATTACAAAAGCAGATTTACTCACTTACTTTAAATAAGGAAGAATCTGCCGGCATCGACTGGAAAAATTTCAATAATATATATTTTATGTGGGATATCTGGGGCCTTATTGCATTACTAACCCCTCTGGCAGCTTTTGTGATGATGATACTTAAAATTCCGCAATGAATTTCTGATATTAATGTAGTTAATGAGCGCATTTTAAAGGCTCAATTAAATAAAATCTAAGAACATGCAACCAGAAAAATTTTCACCAAAAGACAGTCTGCAGCTTATTGACAGCATGATCAATCAGGCAAAAAACCGTGTTACCGAAAATGGTTTTTTATACCTGTTGTGGGGCTGGGTAATATTTATATGTGCCATTTTTCACTTTGCAGCATTAAAGCTGAGTTTGTTTAAAAAACCTGAACTGGTTTGGATGATTACATGGGGGATAGTGATTTTTCAAATTATTTACCTGGCCAAATTAAAAAAGAATGAAAAAGTAAAAACGTACAGTGATGGAATCATCGATGCAATCTGGATTTGTTTTGGAATTTGCATGTTTGTACTCGTTATTGTTTTAGGTCGTTTTAATTTGTGGATCTATATAAACTCCCTGGTATTATTGTTATATGGCATACCAACCTTCTTATCGGGATTTGTTATGAGGTTTACACCATTAAAACTGGGCGGCATTTGCTGCTGGCTACTAGCCATTGCATCTACATTTACATCACCGGTCTATTATTTACTGATGATTGCATTGGCTGTTATGATTGCCTGGATAATTCCCGGATACCTTTTAAGAAAAAAATTTAAAAATCAAAACTGATATGCCAAACGATCAGCAACTTTCGAATGAAAAAAGCCTGGCCATCATCCAGCAGATGATAAGCCAGGCAAAGACAAACTTAACTGATAATGGCATCAGCTGGCTGCTCTGGGGCAGCATGTTGATCCTGGCATCCGTATCCACCTTTGTTTTTATTAATATCGGCTCAGGAAATCTTTTCCTGGGCTGGGATATTTTTGGAGCAGTAACGATTGTCCTGCTTGGCTATGATGCATTTAAACCCAAACGCAAAAAAGTAAAGACCTATGTGGATGACCTGATGCGGATGGTGGATATCGGATTCTTTATCTGCCTTTTTGTTATTATCCTCTCTATAAACATTTCAGTAAGTCCCAATGAAGGATTTGGATTTATGCTGATGGCATTTGCGTTCTTAATGCTCATTAAGGGAGGCGCTGTCAGATCAAAAGCGCTGATGGTGGGCGCCGTTGTTAACTGGGCAGGAGCCATCGCCATTTTCATAAACAAGGACTTCAAGTACGATATGCTCATCATGGCAGCCGCTGTTCTGATCGGTTACATCATACCCGGGTTGATCCTTTGGGCAGAGTATAAAAGGTTAAATACAATTTCTAAAAAGTAACCGGTTCACGAAAATGGAATTTAAAGAACTCGATCCCATATTGCATTCACAGCTCAGGCTTGCCGTGGTAAGCCTGCTCATCAGCGTGCGGGAGGCCGAGTTCACGTTCTTAAAAGAGAAGACAAACTCCACGGCCGGTAACCTGAGTGTGCAGATCAATAAATTAAAGGATGCCGGGTATATTGAAGTGACCAAACAATTCAGCAATAATTATCCGCAAACGATCTGCAAGGTCACCAAAAAAGGGATTGAGGCATTTGAAGCTTATGTAAATGCCCTGCAGAGTTATATGAATCCCGGGGGTCAGTGATCATATATGTCCTGTTTGTATCCGGTATTACATTATTCCGTCTAAAAATATTTTCCCAACCTTTTGCCTGCTTATCTGTTTTATCTTTGTTAAGATAGAAACAGATGCCAGCAATTATAAGCGTAAACCATCTTACGAAGCAGTTTAAAGAAATCACAGCTGTAAACGATCTCTCGTTTACCGTTAATGAAGGCGATGTATATGGTTTCCTGGGGCAGAATGGCGCCGGTAAATCCACTACCATACGCATGCTGCTTACCCTTATTAAACCCACCACCGGCTCGATCCGTATTTTTGGAAAAGACCTGTTAACCCACCGCACCGGGATATTGAAGCAGGTGGGCGCCGTCATAGAAAAACCCGACCTCTACAAATACCTTTCAGCATACGATAACCTGGCGCTGTTTGCAAAAATGAGCGGTATCCACCCTTCCAGAAGCTTACTGTTAAACCAGTTGAAAGCAGTAGGACTGGAGGAGCGGGCTTTCAGTAAAGTAAAAACATTCAGCCAGGGGATGAAACAAAGACTGGGTATTGCTGTTGCCCTGGTGCATGATCCAAAACTCATTCTGCTGGATGAACCCACCAACGGACTTGATCCACAGGGAATAGCCGATATGCGTAATCTTATCCTTTCCCTTAGCCGGGAGATGGGCAAGACCATCCTTGTATCTTCTCACCTGCTGGGCGAAATTGAACTGATCGCTACCCGTATGCTCATCATTCACAAAGGGAAAAAAATGGTGGAAGGGAATGTAGCGGAGTTGTTAGATCCTTCCCGGACGCTGGTGCAGGTTGAAACCACCAATAATGAAACAGCGAGGGAAAAACTGCGGCATTCAAAATGGGAAATTTATTTACAACCGGGTACGGGTGAGGTACAGCTAAAGATGGATAAGGATGAAGTGCCCGGTCTTGTTGCCGGTCTTGTTGGCATGGGAATACAGGTGCTTTCAGTAAATCCAACCCATTCCCTGGAAGATTATTTTTTATCACTTACAACCCGACCCGGCCATGTGGAAGCTTTTGCAGATTGAACTGTTTAAGATATTTAAAAAACCAAGGACCTATATTGCCTTCGGCGCCATCGCCGCATTCATTTTATTGATACAGCTTGCATTGCTTGTAAATGGCAAACAGTACCTGCAGTTTGTGCTTGGTTTCCTGGATGATTCTTTTGAGATACCGTATGATAAGATCAACAACGGTTACTGGATATGTTTTGCCATACTAAACCTGCTGCTTATTCATGTTCCTATACTGGTGGCATTGGTGGCCGGGGATATTGTTTCCGGCGAAGCCAATATGGGAACGCTTCGCTTACTGGTATCCAAGCCCATCAGCCGTACAGAGCTTATACTGGCAAAATTTTTTGCAGCCATGGCCTATGTTATTGTACTGCTTGCCTGGATGGCCTTGTTTGCACTGGGGCTTAGTATTATTTTATTTGGCACCGGCGATGTGGTGGTGGCCAAATCCTTTGAACTGCACCAGGTTGAAAAGGCCGATGTGTTGTGGCGTTATTTTTCCGCTTTTGGATTTGCTGCGCTGGCGCTGGTACTGGTGGCTGCTTTATCACTGCTGCTGTCTGTCTTGTCGGATAACTCCATCGGCCCCATTGTTGCTACGGTTTGCATCATAATCGTATGCACGCTTATCAGTGAAATGCAGATACCCCTGTATGATAAATACTTTAAGCCGTATTTATTCACTACCTATATGCTGGGCTGGAAGGGATTCTTTTACATCGGGGTAGATGCTGACGGACAGACCATTCGCGGCTCACTGCAGAATTTTCCGGCTATCTTAAAAAGCATCGGGGTGCTGGTAACTTATATCATAGTATTTGTTACAGCATCCATACTTGTATTTCGAAAAAAAGATATACTGTCCTGATATGAAAAGACCGATCCTTACCTTATTAATATTGTGTGCGTTGACACCGGTTATCTCAACAGCGCAGGATGTTACCCAGCTGGTGGAAAAAGTAAAAGCCAGGATCGACGGGGTAAAAGATTATACGGCATGGGGTAAGATGAAGACCAATGTCAGTTTTTTAAAAGTGCCGGTGGCAAACGTGGTGATCTGGTTTAAAAAACCCAACCAGTTAAGAATCAAGAATGAAAAAGGCATTTCATTTGTGCCAAAGGGTGCCGTCAGCATCAACCTGAACAATGTGCTGAGTAACGGCTCATACACCGTACTGGATGCAGGGATTGATAAAATAGCCGGCATCCCGGTAAGGGTTGTGAAATTATTGCCCTCGGATGATAATGCAGATGTGGTGTTATCCACCTTGTATATTGATGAATCCAGGCAGGTTATCCTTAAGACAAAAACAACTAAAAGAGACAATGGCAGTTATGAACTGGAGATGAGTTACGGAAAATATATTTCGTTTGGCCTGCCGGATAAGATCGTTTTTTCCTTTAATACCAAGGATTACAAACTTCCCAAAGGAGTGACCTTTGATTTTGATGACGGAACTCCCGTAAAACAGGATACAGAAAAAAATAAAAACAGGAAGGGCCGGGCGGAAATAACCATCAGCACGTACACGATCAATAAAGGGTTGTCTGATGATGTTTTTAAATAACGTCGTTTACCGCATCATTCCGGTATATCGCTGATCTTTTCATCCACTGCATTGGCGATCACGACCGAGCTCATTTTCTTCAGCGGGTTTTTGTGCTGCTCGTCGTATTCATGCCGGCCCACAATAATGTCAATGCATTTATAGATGGCTTCCCGGAAAGATGATTCATCCGCCTTGCCCTGGCCGGCAATATCAAAGGCTACGCCGTGATCGGGAGATGTCCGCACACCCGGGAGGCCCGCTGTATAATTCACGCCTTCACCAATGGCCAGTGATTTAAAGGGGATCAGGCCCTGGTCGTGGTACATGGCCAGCACCGCATCAAATTTTTCATGTTGACCTCTTGCAAAAAAAGCATCTGCAGAATAAGGCCCAAAGCAGAAAACATCCCGGTACTTTGCTTCTTTAACGGCGGGTTTAATGATCTCTTCTTCTTCCTTACCGATGAGCCCCTCATCGCCGGCATGTGGATTTAAACCCAGTACGGCGATCCGGGGTTTGTTGATATTAAAATCCCTTTTCAGTGAATTGCTGATGACCTGCAACTTGCTGATGATGCTTTCTTTGGTAATGGTTTGCGCCACCTCTTTTACGGGGAGATGTTCGGTCAGTAAAGCCACCCGCATATTCTCGGCGATCATCATCATGGCAACATCGGCCGTACCGAATAGATTTTTCAGGTACGGGGTATGCCCCGTGAAATTAAACTGCTGCGACTGGGTATTGTTCTTATGGATGGGTGCAGTAACCAGCCCGTCGATCTTTTTTTCTTTCAAAGCCAGTGCAGCAGCCGTCAGACTTTTTATTGCATACTGCCCTCCAATATCATTTAAAATGCCGGGGTTGATATTCACTTCTTCTTCCCAGCAATTATACAGGTTCAGTTGTTTGTGATTGACACGCCCCAGGTCCTTTACACTCATGAAATTCAGATTATAACCCGGAAGGCTCTTCCGGTAAAAATTCAGCACTTTATTGTTTGCAAAGATCACGGGTGTGCAGATATCCAGTATGCGGCTATCGCCCAGGGTCTTTATCAACAGCTCAATACCAATACCATTTAGATCCCCGCAGGTGATCCCGATAACGGGCTTGTGTTCTGTAAATGCACTCATATGTTTATCTGTTAAAGGGTAAAAGTACAATTTATTGGATTAACCATTTACAGGACCTGCTGCGGGGTAGTGTCCTATTTTGAATGATTGTCATCCTGAGCCTGCCTGCCGGTAGGCAGGGTACGAAGGATCTCCTGATCAGGATCGTTTGTTTATCCTGAGATGCTTCGTTCCTCAGCATGACAGATCACAAAATATTCAAAATAGGACACTGCCTGCTGCGGAGTACCGGCTGGATATATCATAAAACAACAAGGCAGCCATTGGGCTGCCTGTATTGTGTTTATGATCGGGGTTAGTAAACTATTGTTTGACGAGGCGCACTGTTTTTGGAGATCCACCCGGGGCGTACACGGTAACATGATAAATACCCCTGGTCATGGCGAATGTATTTATAGTAACCTGGTTGGCGCCGGGTACCAGTTGTGCTGCCTGGTTCCGTAAGATCCTGCCGGTAAGATCCGTGATGATGATATTCGCCTGTGATCTTTCAAATGCATCCAGTCTCAGTACGGCATTCTCTTTTGTAACGGGGTTTGGTGAAATGCCCAGCAGGTCAACTCCTTTGGTTTTCAGAACCAACTGGATCGTGATGCTGTATGAGGCTTTTGCATCGGCATCGGTCATTTTAATGCGGTAATAGTTGATGCCGTTCTCTGGCTTAGCATCCGTATAGTCAAACGGCTGGCTGCACCTTGCCTGGCTGGCCGTAATGCTGCTAAGGCCGGTAAAGTGCTGTCCGTTGGTGCTCCGCTGTATCTCAAAAGTTACACTGGCTGAAGAACAGTTTGCTTTCCAGCTGAGTAAATGTTTCCCGTTCTGCTGCACTCCCTTAAAGTATTCCATGGTGATGGGCAGTACAGTTACCGGGGCGCTCGTGATGTAAAAACCAGAGAAACTTGTTACCGGTACGACCACTTCCCACCAGTTGCGGGTTGCATTCCAGGTTACCGTAAAACCGCTGGTGGCTGTTGTAAAATCCTGTGATGGCCCGGTATAGTTGGTTGGGTTGGTACCGGTACCATGAAATTGCCTCAGCAACAGATTGCTGATACCGGTGGCATCTGCCGGGCCGGTCGGTAATAATTTGAATCCGCTGTCGGTCGCTTTTGTATTGTAGTTGTTAAACTCCGTTTGGGTATAATATAATGTAATATTAGCGGTTGAAGTGGCAGGATAAGGATTGAGCAGGGGCTCAATATCATATTTCCTTGCCAGGTACAGGGAAGAAGTTCCCATTTTGTTGGCGCCGGTATCCAGTTTTACACAGGTGAATATTGAATTGCTTACCGGGGAAACGCCGGCAGGGGTAATGGTAGCAATAAGATTGCAGTTGCCATCGCGGTACTGGGTGCCCGAAGGCGACACACTTATGTTCTGGCATACCGGGGCACCACCGGCTGCTGCGGCCAATATATACGAAGCCGGGTCAACGGTAACTGTAACGGTGGTATTACCATTGTTTCCGTTTGCTGGATTTACAGCACTGACCGTATAGGTAGTGGTAATGGATGGAGAAGCCACCACCGTTGCGCCGGTTGTTGTATTTAAACCCGTTGCAGGTGACCAGCTAAAGTTTATGTTATCCGGGGTAAAACGGTAAGCATCCGGCATACCGGTCCAGGTAGTTGTATTATTTCTCCCGGTTGCAACCGAAGCAACGGTGCCGGTACTGTTTTCAATGCCCTGGGCCTTGGTTACAGCTGTATTGGTACAGCTTGTTGTATGGATTTCTATGACATTGGTTGTTTCGTGTAAAACAACCTGTACGTCGGCCGTGGCCGAGCCACTGAAGAACCGGATATTGCTGTAATCAACTACAAATTTTCTGTTTGGTGCGGTACCTACCTGGAAATATTGCAATACGGCAGGATTGGATGCTCCGGCAAAAGTCAGGTCACAGGTAATTGCATGAATAACATCATTGGGTGCAAAGGAATTTGGCAGGTTAACCCCATACCCCGTGGCCGTGGAATTGCTGCTGCCCAACCCGATCCACCCATTGGTACTGATGTTTACTGCATTGAATGTATTGCCATAAAAACGGAAAGTAAAGGGGAGGGTTATATTATCCCAACGGCCATCATCGTATGTTCCAAAACTTAATGGCTCCAGGATGCTGTTTAATTGATCCACCAGTATGTTCGTTGCAAAAAGTGTCGGGTCGTATGGGTTATTTGCAATGGGGGAAACCGAATAGCCCAACGGGGTTGCAGAAGCAGTGATGCTCACCGAATTTCCGGAACAGATGCTGGCGCTGGATGGATTTGTTGTGACAGTAAGCTGGGCAAATGAAAACATTGCCAGGCAAACAATTGCCGCTGAAAAGCAGAATTTTTTCATATGAATCTGGATTACCCTTGATCATGGATAGAACGGGTAACGTGAAAAAATATTGCAGTATACACACGGCCCTCATGTATAACCCGGATAGAATAAATGGCTTGATCGCAACCGGCTGCCAAAATAAAATGTTCGTCACTGGAGGGGAAAAAATGGGTTTTCAAGCGGGGGTTCACGGTAAAATTACTGCAAAACTTACGTGGTAATACCCGGTCGTAATTTCTCAACGCATTTGTAGAAAATAAATTACAGAGATTTGACAAAAAAAGCAATTTACAACAGCGTAAATACGTTTTAAATAAGAAGCTAACCCCTTTAAAATCAGTAAATCCAAATTCGAGATGAAAAGCAAGTTCTACATTCTTACTGCTTTGTTCTTTTTAGGCCAGCATTCTTTTGCACAGCATTTTAATCCGCCGGTTGAACAAAATTCAACCGGGTACAGCGGAACCGGTGCAAACATTGATGTTGTTTTTAACCGGTGCAACTGGAACATGAATCCAACGGTATCAAAACTGGTTACCGGAACCATCACCACTTATTTTAAAACCATTGCTCCCAATGTTTCGGCATTAAGTTTTGACCTGAATAAAACTTCTTTCAATAACGGTTCGCTGGTGGTTACTTACCACGGCACCACTTGCACAAGGTCATTTCCAGTGAGCGGGAATGTGAATATCCTCAACATCACATTGCCATCAACCATTGTTACCACGGGTACACTGGATTCGGTCAGTATCACATATTCCGGAACACCGCCTGCCGTATCCGGACAGGCAGAAGGATTCCAGCGAAAGCAGGATGGCCTGGGCAACTGGTACCTGTACTCTTTATCTGAATCATACGAAGACAGGGACTGGTGGCCATGCAAGGCAGATATGCAGGACAAGATAGATTCGATGGATATCAATGTTACTGTTCCGTGGACCGGTACCGATACATTCTGGGTAGCCGCTCCGGGGGTGCTGGTTGATTCGGCCATAAACGGATCCAACCGTACATTCAGATACAAACACAGGTATCCCATTGCATCATACCTGGTTGCACTGGGCGTTGCGAAATACAAACGCTATTACCGCGGCACGGTAAACATCAGCGGTATCAATGTACCGGTTGTGTATTATATTTTCCCCGACATGGCTGCAGGAACTGTTACCACGGCACTGAGCCGTATGGATGTATCCAAGACCGAGTTGGTGGAATTCAGCAACAAATACGGGCCTTATCCATTTGCCAATGAAAAACATGGCTATTACCAGTTTGGATGGGGCGGGGGTATGGAGCACCAGACATTTTCTGCCATGAGTTCGGGCAGCATGACCAGCTGGTCGGTAATTGCACATGAGTTGGGCCACCAATGGTTTGGCGATAAAGTTACTTTTGGCACCTGGAACCACCTGTGGCTCGCAGAAGGGTTTGCAAAATATTCTGAAGCCCTGGCAGCCGAACTGGTTCCGGCGCTCGGAGTAAATCCTGCTACCCATTTATCGAGTGTTAAAACAACAGCAAGATCAACCAGTACTACTCCTGTATTGCTAAGCGCAGCAAGTATAGCCAGTTCAAATACGATCTGGACGGCCAGTAATGATAATGCGGTTTACATGCGTGGATGCATGATCGTTTCCATGCTGCGGGCCATGCTGGGCGATACACGGTTTTTCCAGGGATGCAGGGATTATCTTTCTGATCCGTTGCTTGCCTATAAATCCGCAACCACGGCCGACCTGCAGCGGAATATGGAGAACCAGTTATTTGGAGTGGACCTTACACCTTTCTTCAATGCATGGGTGAATGGTTCAGGAACCCCGAGCTATACCGGTAACTACTTCATCTCCGGGAAAAAGATCCAGTTCAGGTTAACACAAACAAGAAACCCGGTTGGTAATCCCTTTATGCCCATGCCGGTGGTGATAAAAATAGCAAATGCTGCAGGCACCTACGACACCAGCGTGGTCATCTACCATCATTCTGCTTCGCAACTGGCATACGCAGGAACCTGGGAGGGAATAGGAACGATCGGCCAGGATTATATCACGTATGATCTTTCCTTTATTCCGGCTACTATAACTGTTGACCCGGATAATAAAACGATGGCAACCGGGACACTAACAAATGTTGGATCACCCCTGAACAATAACAGCATCAGTTTTTCGGCAACCAAAACAATTACCGGCAACCAGCTGAATCTTCAAATGGCAGCCAGCGAACCGGTGAATAAAGTGATCTTATTAAAAAGTAAAAACGGGACCGATTTTACGGAAGCAGGGTTGATGAACCAGGTAAACAATCAGCCAAACAATTACCGGTTCACCGATGTGCTTCCATATCCGGGCTTTACATTCTACCGGGCTAAGATTTATTCCGGCGGAAATGTACAATACTCAACGATCATAAAAGTGCAGGAAAAAATAAATAATACCATTACAATATCACCAAACCCCGCGACCGATGTGGTAAATGTGAGTTTTACCAATAATGCAGCAATCGGAAAAGTAATTGTACGTGTGATTAACCCTGAGGGAAAACTGGTGATGGAATCGGCAACGAATAATAGTTTTATACATTTTGATATAAGCAATTTACCGGCAGGTATTTATTTGGCCCAGGCAGTACAAAACGGCCAGATTTTTGCTGCTAATAAGTTCTTAGTACATCATTGATGTATAGAGCTGGTTAATATCCTTTGTTAAAACATAATCCTATGAGAAAAATTTTATTCTCCATTTTGTGCGGCATAGGGTTTGCGCAAATTGCCCTGGCTCAGCCGGCTACATTTGGCTTACCCATCAGTATCGGTAGAAATAACTGTGGCCTTTCCGGCGGTACCGACTCGGTTTACTTTTTTAATTATGTATCTCCAAACCTCAGCCGGGCCTCTTTCCCAAACGGCTACAGGCCCCGGCTGAAAATAGGACCTACTTCCACCACCAACCGTTTTACGATCAACGTTTCCAGTGTGGCCTATAATCCCAAGGACCAGAAATTGTATTACCTCTGGACGAATTATTCTTTATCACCCGTACGGACCTATGTATGGCGCTGGAGGCCCGATACCACTTTTGCAACCGGAACGCCACCAACAACGGCTTACCTGGATACCCTCCACTCTTTCCCGTATGATATCGGGGGGGTGGCTTTTGACAACAACGGTATCGGATGGACATTGGAATTTCCTGCGGCACCTTGCAGCCGGGCTTTTTTAAGGCCTATTGACTTTGCAGCAGGTATTTATAATGTGGCAGATACCCTGGATTTTACAACCGGCCCGGGCGGGATCGGCGATACACTCTGGAATCCCGGCAATGGCGATATCACCATGATGCCTTCCGGCCAGCTTTACTACAACTTTGATAATAAATTATACACGCCCGACTATGGAAGTTATGGAGGACCAACCCGCCATATCAAATCCACATATATTGACTCAACCAAATTACCGACCGGCGCACCTGCTTTGGTTGGACTTGCCTTTTCCGACGGCGACATCATTTCTTCGTATACCGGCGGCTGTATTTACCGGCGCCTGAACCCGGTAACCGGGGATACCAACAATGTAAGTTATACCTATACTGCCGGTAAAGGGGTCCGTTCCGTGGATATGACACAATTGGTTTCCGGTGTGGGTGCTTCAAAAAAACTGGTTTCTATTACTCCTACAGGAACCCCGGGACAATACGATGTGGTATATGATGTGTATGTAAAAAACTATGGAACATATCCTGTAACAAATCTCCAGGTCACAGACAATCTATCCCTGATCAACGGGCTGGCGAATGTTTCAAACGTTACAGCAGTATTCACCAGCAACCCGGTAGGATTGATCTTAAATGCCGGGTATAACGGAACTTCAAACCTCAACCTGCTGAATGCAGGACAAACCCTGCCAAATTATCCTATATCGAATAATAATTTTACGATCCGCATCTCCTGCCGTTTATCTAATATAGTGGCGGGCATTGTATATAATAACCGGGCAATAACATCCGGGAACGGTTTCAATAATGTTGCATTAAGGGATTCATCTACCAATGGTAACAATCCCGACCTGAATCAGAATGACAAACCGGATGATGTAGGCGAAAGCCAGCCCACCCCGTTCGTGGTCGTTATCACACCAATAACACCGCCATGTACTGTTCTGAGTCAAACATTGTATAACCAGGATTTTGGTAACGGCGCAGGACTTAACGGCAGCATTCCTCCATCCGTTGCTGTGCCTTCTGCAAGCAGCGGCTATACAGGTACTGCTGTTGCCCCGGTGGCGATCAACCGGTTTACGGTAACCAATAATGCCTCACTTGGCAATGCTACAAACTGGGTCAGCATCACCGATCATACCGGTGGGGTCAACGGCAGGATGCTGGCGATCAATGCGGATGCTTCTTCAACTGTAATGTACAGGGATACGATGCCGGTATCGTGCCCGGGACAGCAATATTCGGTTTCTTTCTGGGCAGCTTTCTTAGGCAACACCAATTACCAGACGGTCTGTGATGGTTTGGGTGGATTTAAATATCCGCAGATATTGGTGAGGATCAGGGACCTTGTAACTGGTCTTGTTATTACACAATATACTTCCGATACGATCAAACTTAACACCTGGCTGCAGCATGGTATGAAATGGGTGATGCCCCCCGGGTACTCCAGCGTGATCCTGGAACTGCTGAATGCCGGTCCCGGTGGCTGTGGTAATGACGTGGCACTTGATGATATCGTTTATGGTTTGTGTACCCCCGACCCGTTTGTAAACCTGAATAACCCCGGTGGAACCTGCCTGGGTACATCAGTAACATTTACAGCCAACTTCTCCGACCCCGGAGTTATTCCCGGACCAAAAGACTACCAGTGGCAATGGTCACCGGCACCTGGGGCAGGGCCATGGACAAATATCATAGGCGCTACTGCCTCCACGTATATCATCAACCCGGTAACCGCTGCTGATACGGGCAGGTACTACCGGGTGATCGTGGCAGCCCAGGGTAATATAGGAGTACCCGGCTGTCAGTATATTTCTCCGGGAACCCGGCTGGCAGGGCTTGCACCTTCTTTAGCACCAACATCGGCAACAAGAAGTAAGAACAATATTTGCCCGGGTATATCTGTGAACTTAACGGTTGTAGGCGGAACATTAGGTACCAATGCAGGCTGGATGTGGTACACCGGAAGTTGCGGTACTTCGCTGGTAGGTACCGGCAGCAGTATTTCCGTAACGCCTTCTGTAACTACCACGTATTATGTAAGGGCTGAAGGCGATTGCAACGCAACAAGCTGTGCTTCTGTTACCGTAAATATTTCCTGTGATATTGATAAGGACAAGGACGGAATTCCCGACTGGGTTGAAAGCAATATGGCAGCGGCCTTCCAGGATGCCAACAGCAATGGCATCATCAATGCATACGACCCGACCTACCCGGGATTTGTAGATAATAACAATGATTACATCAATGATAATTTCCAGGCCGATGGTGATTCGGATAATGACGGGATCCTTAATTACCTGGATACAACCTTCCCCGGAAGAGTAGACAGCAATGGCGATGGCGTGGATGACCGGTTTGATACCGACCGGGATGGAAGGATAAATATGCTTGACCTCGACAGCGAGAACGACGGCGTACCCGATGTAGTGGAAGCCTATGGTGTGGATGTAAACGGGAATGGACAGATCGATAATTTCAGCGATGCAGATGGTGACGGGCTTACCGACCAGCTGGATGCCAATGCTGTTAATGCTTATAATTCCGGTACCGGTTTGGGCCGGCCCGATATTGATGGTGATGCTGTTCCAAATTATGTTGACCTGGATAGTGATAATGACGGTATTCCGGATGTTGTTGAATCTGCCGGCCCCGACGCCAACAATAATGGCATCATAGATGGTTTTGTGGATGTCAATAATGATGGCTTGCACGATGGTTATATCAATGGAACTGCGTTATTGATCACCGGCACCGATGGTAATGCCGACGGCCGGGCTGATACATGGCCCAATAAGAATCTTGACCGGGACCTGCGACCGAATGCATACGACCTGGATGCTGATGGCGATGGCATTGTGGATGTTATTGAAGCCGGATTACCCGATGCAAACCTGAATGGTATTGTGGATGGCGTGATCGGAACCAATGGATGGTCAACAACAGTATCTGCAATGGCCGCACTGAACCTGCGCAATACAGATACGAATGGAAATCCCGATTACCTGGATATTGATTCAGACGATGATGGTATTCCCGATAATATAGAAGGGATGTCTACAGCAGGATATTTATTGCCTACTACAACGGATGCCGACGGCGACGGTTTAATGGCTCCTTATGATAATTTGGCTGGATATGGCGGATCCGGAATATTTGTTTATGATCACGACGCCGATGGAACGCCGGATTACAGGGACCTGGATACGGATGCCGATGGCCAGCTGGATGTTGTGGAAGGCAATGACTTTAACCTGAATGGCCTGGCTGATGACCTGGTGACCTTAACGGGTCTTGATACCGACAACGATGGCCTCGATAACCGGTTCGACTCATTGAACTCGGTGACCAACGTGAAAGGAACATCTTATTTGATGGGAAATGGAGGAAGCTCTGTGGGTGACCCTGCCCCGGGAGCAAGATGCCCGGTTCAGTCAAAAACAGTTGGCCAGACAAACCGTGACTGGCGCTTTGTAGGTATCGTACTTCCAGTGCAGTTCCTGCAACTGAACGGTGTGCTGCAATCAGGCATTGTGAAACTGAAATGGGTGGTCATTGCATCCAAAGAAGTGGATCATTTTGAAGTGGAACGGAGTACGGATAATGCGAACTATACTAAAACAGGTACGGTATCCGGTGTGGTAAGGCTCAATGAGCAGCAGGACTTCACATTCAATGATGATGTTTCGAATGTGAACAGGGAGATCATTTACTACCGCATTAAAGTGATCGGCAAGGCCGGTGAGATACAGTACAGCAATATTCTTGTGATGCACAAGCAGGTTACACGGACATTGTTAAGTATCATGCCGAATCCAGCCCGGGAAAACGTTTCCCTGGTCTTCTTCTCAGAAAAGGAATCGGATGTTACCATCAGGCTGATCAATAATTTAGGCAAAACAGTATTGCTGCAGCATCAAAACGCAGCGAAGGGAAATAATACCCTGCAACTGGCCGGCTTAAGCAAATACGCCAGCGGGGTTTATTCCATACAGGTGTTTGTAAATGACGAAGTGATCACGCAAAAACTGGTATTGGTGAAATAATGAACTTTTAAAACTATCCCATTTACAAAAAGCCTCTTCCATCCGGAAGAGGCTTTTTGATTTCTCCCGGGTATAATCAATGACTTTATCGGATCCCAGTGATCTTACCAGGTCCAGGTTTGCTGTACTGCACACGGCTGTAACCTCAGCCCCATAATGCTTCGCTATCTGAACAGCAAACGTACCCACACTTCCGGATGCTCCGTTTATAAGCACCTTGTCCCCGGGTTTTATGCCGGCCTTTTTTAAAAAGTTTAATGCAGTAAGGCCACCAATCGGAACAGCAGCTGCTTCTTCGAATGTCATATTTGAAGGCTTTATGGCAACCAGGTCATTAACCGGCAGGCATTTGTACTCAGCATATGCTCCGAATTTTAACCCGCATGACGCAAAAACAGGATCCCCTTTTTTGAAGATACTGACTCCCTTGCCGACTTCTTCGATCACACCGGATAACTCAAATCCCAAAATCTTCACCCGGGTTGGTTTGAATAACCCGTTAAAAAGCCTTGCCAGGAATGGGTCTGCTTTCCGCATACGCCAATCCCCGGCCGTTACGGTTGTGGAATGGACTTTAACCAATACTTCATTGCGCCCGGGCACCGGCTTTTCAATATCCCTCAGTTCCAGCACATCCGGGGATCCGTATCTTTCATAAACAACGGCTTTCATTCTTTGTATTTTAGTGAAATATTGATTCATTCATGCTTTCAGAAAGTACGCCTGCACAAAACCTCTTTTAGCGGTAGTTTATTTTTTCGCCCGACAAACCGTATCACCGAGCCTAACCCGTTATGAAACAGGCCTTCGTTCAATTCAATTTCTTTTTCAACCAGTTCCAGGATCTCATAATTTGCAAAATCCGACCTTATTTCCTCCATGGAGAATAACATCCCAATATCTTTTGGCCCGCCAACCCGTTCGTCCCTCGCGATGTAGTCAATGTGTTTTTTACTGAACGCTTCAAAAATGACCAATCCACCGGTACGCAGGTATTTGTCAAGTGTTTGGTGGTATATTGATTTAATGTCTGCCGGAAAGTGTGCATAGATCAGCGCAATTGCATCAAATTGCCCGGGGGCATAATGCAGTGCCTGCAATTCACCAACCTGGTAGTCAATCGTCACGTTATTGGTTTCAGCCAGCCGGAGGGCCTTTTTTTTGCCTTCTGTGCTTATGTCAAATGCTGAAACGGTCCAGCCAAGCCTGGCTGCAAAGACTGCATTCCGTCCTTCGCCTTCCGCCGGGAAAAGTATGTTGCCGGCATGCAGATTCTCTAATTTTTCTTTTACATAGTTGTTCGGTTGTTCGCCATAGGCAAATTCCTCTTTACTATACCTGTCATTCCATCTTTCAGTCCAGCTGTCATTCATATTTTTACCTGGTTTGTTGTCATACTAATTTACCGCTGATGCCCGGGGCATGTTAAGGTGGGGGATGGTGGCGGAGTCCACCCGGCCCGGGAATCCAATAAAGTAACAAAGTTATTATTTAAAGGGGAAAGCCTGCCTGTAAACGATCGTTTCAGCGAATGTTCATTATTAAAGGGCCGGATCATTGCCAATGCTGAATGAAGGAGTGATACTTTGATTTTTTTCCGTATGCCCATCGAAGCAATAGAAGGGAAGGCTTCAAGAGTATTAGAGCTGAGTGGGCAGGGAAAAACAACAGCGTATATCAACCCAATTACCGTTCAGCAAAGCCGTAAAAAGATCAGATTTTGTTTGGTTTTTTACACAGTTCATGTTAGCGGTTCGTTGCTTGTATTTTAGGTACTACCGATTTTATTCGTATAAAATCTTCATTTTTAGTAAAGTACTCAAGTCCTAAAACCAATAGCATCGAACATATAATGTACACTTTCTGCATTATGGCTGTCAATTCCAAATAACCTAAACCATAAAAGGAAAAGAAAACGTAATAAGTCAATAAGCAAATAATACAGTAGACTTTAAGTAAATGAAGTTTTGACTTCAGTATAAGTACTGTAATAGTAAATAACCCAGCCAATGTTAAAATAATCGATATCGTTCCAAGATCATGTAAGGGCGTTGCGATTAAGAATATAAATATTATGTTGGCAAGTCCGATAATCTTTAAAATTTTAGCCCATTGTTTTGAAGATAACTTTTTTGACATATTGATAAAAAAAACTCCATAACCAACCGAGTGGAATGCCATTCCAATAACTGCCCAAATCCTACCTGGGTTTTCTGTACCATTTATAGCTTTTGCAGCAAACAAATTACTTATGAAATTTTTTGACCAATGAAATCCTAAAGAATTTTTGTCAAGTAATGAGCCTCCCGGATATCTAAAAGTTGCTACTGCTATTAATACCATTGAAGTAACCAAGCATATTAAAACCGAATATTTTTTAATCATTTGTTTACTATTTTTGTCAAAAGTCAGTTACATAGTTGCAGCGAATATTTGCAATGACCGCATAACGTTCGGGTAACTGCGAAGGCAGGGAATCCATTGATTGTTGAGCCCTGCTTTTGCAAATACTTTTGTTGGCAGCTGTTTTACTTCTTAATTATTTTTCATGAGTAGGAATTTCAATTCCACTTCATAGAATACACTTTTAAATTCCTGTTGAATTCATAGACCTGGTAGCTTCTCTTTACGGCATTTCCATTGCACCGGTTACATTTTTGTTCCGGCACATGTATCGTTTTTTGGGTATCGGGTTTATATCCTCCTCCGGATGTCACAACATTAGAGGTCTTAGTTGTCATGTACATAACATCCCTTCCCAGGGCGCCATTCCATTTCTTTTCATAAGTAGTACTGGTAAAAGTGCTCACCGCAGGTGGTATCCATTCTCCTTTTACTGTTATTGTTTCTGTATGGGCTTCAATAACCCCCTTTCCTTTGCAATAATTACAAGTGCTGGAAACTTTGCACTTAAACATTTCCAACGTTCCGGGTTTGGGTAATTCAAAGTCATATTTACCTATCTTGGAAAACAAAGTATCTTTCCCTTGTATCAATGTGAAACAAAAAAGGAACCTATTGCACATAAGTCTTCTCCCTCTTTTAGATCTGTCACTTTTGAAGGTGTATAGCTGACGTATATTTTATCAAAAACTGGTTCTGCTATGATCCTGCCTTCAAGAGTTTGGATTCCGAATTTGCCATTGTCCTCAGAAAGAAAACACCTATTGAGGTTCCTGTAATCTTTCATGTAAGGCTCACTTACGATCTCATAGTTAGGTATGTTGGCCATTTTCCTGATCTTAACATTCCAAACGGGAGTATAATGGATAGGCTCAACAACGTATTTCCATCCAAAATCGGTGAACCTGTGATCTTCCTGTAATGCAATGAATTTGTTGCCGGCGGTATGAAATTTTACAATTTTCTGGGAGGTAAGTTTCCTTTCGGGCTGGATCGCCATGAGTTCGAACTTATCTCCATTGATCCGGTATACAACAGCCTGTTCAAACCGAATGTCGGCCTTTAGGTAAATTTTTCCGGTAGTATCTGTGATCAACTGCCAGTCATGAACTTCTTTACTTATTGAATCCGGGATCTCCAGGTTTTTCCAACTTAGGCCATTCAATACTTTAATGAACATATTTTTCCCGTTACTATGTCCAGAGATAAACAGAGTGTTGTTTTCGTCAAATGCCCAAAAATTATTTGCTGGAATTTGAATATCCCCTGTTATTTTCCATTCTTTTCCATTCCAGATCTTAATGCCGGTTTCTTTTCCATCATACTCATAGATATTACCCGCCCTGTCAACATATAAATCACCTTTAAAGATCAAAGGCTTTCCATTGCCGGAAGATAATTCAGGCTTTGTATTTGTTACTTTAAAGAGTTTAATGCCGGCATACACTTTTTTCTCATATACCTGTTCGGAAAAATAGATGTTCCCGTCAAAACCGGTGAACACATTGTACTTTGTAAAGGTACCCTTCGCTATTTCTTCCCATAGATTCCCGGTTGCACGGTATAGTTTCGATGGGGTAACCGCATATACATTTCCTTTGCCATCATTCACCAGGTTAAGTACCTCTCCGGAAATATTTTGCTCAAACAACTGCCAGTCTTCATTAGTAAAACGATAAATGTGTTCCAGGTAGAGACCATCCTTCCGTGTACTACCCAGCGCATAAATAGTACCATTGGCATCAATGACAGATGTATTTAACTTGTATTCTTTTTTCCTGAGCTCTATGACTTTCCTTGTATTTTTCCAATCACCCAGCGTAGAATCTATGACCAGGAAAAAATCCGGGTCATGATTATTTGATTGCCCTTTTTTTGGTTGAGATTTTTGAACAGATTTTTTTTGAGGCGTAACTTGTTTATTGTTTCCCGGCGTTTGTGTGTACCCAATGGATGCTGTACTAAAAAATAGCCATCCAAAAAGTAGCTTTAATCGTATCATATGTCTTTCAAGTTTAAAAGGTGCAGGTCAATAGCTGCTGACGGAGAGGTAATGCCGAAGTGCAGGAAATAGAATCCGTCCGCCCGGCTGACCGCTGCTGGGTAAAGATAAAAAAGATGAGGATATGTACATCGCTAAATAGATAAGGCCAAGCTGGATATGTAGCTGAACAGGGTTACTGCTGTTGAAACACGGCTTCCGTCAGCCTGTATTTTAGCAATTCGAATGTTATGTGTTCGCCCTTCATGCTGGTAAATTGAATTTAATGTCTTTATCCACCGTGGCAGGTTTTGTTCCGGAAGCGTTGGAACAAGGCAGGCTCTTTTGCAAGGTTGGCTTTTGTGTGTCCGCTTTGTGTGCTATACAAATATGCCCGACCTGGTTCGTCGGCTTTATTGAACACCTTAATTTCGGTATGTTCCACACCCCTTTCATTAAAGCATCAGCCAAAACATGGCATTGAATAGATTAAAATAGGGTACCTTAGTCGCAGAATCCTTAAGCATGCAGGTGAGCTTCGACAGAAACACAAATGACAAACTTTTATTAGCACTCATCTCAAATGGCGATGAAAAGGCATTTAATATGCTTTTTGAAAAATACCGTAACCGGTTTTATAACTATCTGGTTAAGATTACCAAGTCAAAAGAAATAGCCGAAGAAGCCACACTGGATGTTTTTTTTAAAATATGGAATGCCAGGCAAATCCTCAACCAGATTGAAAATTTTGAATCTTTCTTCTTCCGGGTAGTACACAATAAGGGTCTTGATTATTTAAGAAAGGCCAAAAAGAGCCGTCTTTTGCAACTGGAAATATGGTCTGATTTGGAAAATTTTGCCTCCTCATCAAGTGCCGATGAGGTGCTTTTGGCTGCTGAAACGGAGTATGCAATAAATACTGCAATCAGCCATTTGACTCCCCAAAAAAAAGAGGCATTTCGTTTAAGCCGGGAAGAATTTCTCACCTATGATGAAATTGCAAAAAAAATGCAGATTTCTCCAAATACAGTCCGGAATCACATCTCCTCTGCCCTTCAATTCATTAAGGGACACCTTGATAAAGGGCCGGAAATAGTTACGATTATTTCCTTATCATTAAAATTGTATTAAAAAATTATTACTTCAATTAGTACCCTGTCAAGCTTCATGCGTCTATAAAGCATGGAGCGTCTTCAAAACCTATTTCAAAAATACTTAAATAACAATATTTCGGCTGATGAATATGCTGAAATGTGGCAGTTAATGGATACTGAAGAGCAATCCGAAAAGCTTACTACGCTAATGCTTAACCTCTGGCAGGAAAATCCGAAGCATACATTAAAAGATAATGATTGGGATGATAAAATAAGACTTTTAAAATCTTCCATTCAGCCCTTGAAGCAAAAACGAACTTCTTTTTGGAAGTATGTAGCTGCTGCAAGTATTATTGTTGCTTTGGGGTCAGGTTTGTACGTCGCTTTAATTAGCAAAAATAAATCCGGTAATTCAGAAATTTCAATAAATGGAGTTGCCGCTAATGACGTTCAAGCCCCGCAAACTAACCGGGCTATGATCACACTAGCTGACGGTAGGCAAGTTTATCTGGACAGTATTTCAAGCGGTAAGGTTGCCCAGGAAGGAAATATTAACCTTGTAAAGTTACCCGATGGACAAATAGTGTATGAAACCGCAAATGGCGATGCACTAAAAGTAATGCAATACAACACACTGCATAATCCTGCTGGCAGTAAAGTGATTGATATACAACTTAATGAGGGAAGTCACATATGGCTGAATGCAGGCAGTTCCATTACTTATCCTGTTGCCTTCATCGGGAAAGAAAGAAAAATTGAAATATCCGGTGAAGCATATTTTGAAATTGCAAAAGACCCTTCTAAGCCTTTTAAAATAAGTGCTGCTGGAAAGGCAGAAGTGGAGGTATTGGGTACTCATTTCAACATCAATTCATACAGTGATGAAGCCATAATCAAAACTACTCTGCTGGAGGGCAGTGTGAAAATAACAGCTGCTGTAAGCAATAAATCACATGTTTTAAAACCTCGGGAACAGGCCCGGATACATCACACAGGCCAGTTTAGTGTGAACAAAAATGTGGATGTGGAAGAAGTAATGGCCTGGAAGAACGGAAAATTTATTTTCCAGGGATTGGATATTCAGTCAATAATGAGGCAAATCAGCAAATGGTATGATGTGGATGTGGAGTACAAAGGGGCAATAACTAAAGAAGAATTTGTAGGTATTATTTCACGAAACGTGAACATATCAGAAATAATAAAGATGCTGGCGAAAACCGGAGCTGTGCATTTTGAAATTGAGGGTAGGAAGATAATAGTAAAATAGCGCTGAAAAAAACGGGGGTGAAGCGAACACCCCCGCTATAGTCAGGCTTTTGAATAAATAAAACGCAACGGATCACTTATTCTTTAACCTAAACACTGCAAAAGTATGAAATTTCTTACTTGCAGTAAGCAGAATCATTTTGTAAAGAAAACCGGTATACGATTTACCGGGCTGCTTACTCCACAAATTATGAAACCAATGAAACTGACTTTCATTTTACTGACAGTTGCTCTGCTTCAGGTATCGGCAAAAGGCGTGTCACAAAATGTATCACTTACATTGAAAGATGCACCGGTTGAAAAAATGTTCAAAGCAATTGAACAGCAAACTGGCCTTGGGTTCCTGTATACAAAAAAAATGCTGCAGGGTGCGCCAAAGGTAAATATCATTGTTAAAAACGTACCCATCGCCGAGGTATTGAAACAATATTTCAAAGTACAGGAACTTGATTTTACTATCCAGAATAATACAATAATTATAGTTAAAAAAACTGAAAGCGTTTCTCAATTGGTAGGCATAGAAACACCATCTCTGCCACCGCCGATAACAGTTCGTGGTTTAGTAAGAACTGAATCAGGAGAATTACTGGAAGGTATTTCAGTATCTGTAAAAGGAACTAATCAGGGTACAAAAACAGGTGTAAACGGAACTTTTACTCTTGAAGGAATAGATGAAAAGTCAGTGTTGGTTTTTACAGGTGTGAATATAGAAACACAAGAAGTGGCGTTAAATGGAAAACCATCGGTTGTTGTAACCGTAAAAATCCGTATTTCTCCTTTAGATGAAATACAAATCATTGGATATGGCAAAAACAACCCGGAGATATAAAACAGGTGCAGTTGCGACTGTGAAGGCAGATGTGATAGGTCTGCAACCGGTTTCCAACCCTTTACATGCATTGCAGGGAAGAATGGCCGGTGTTTCAATAAATCAAAACACTGGTGCATTAGGAAGCGGTACTGAAATACAGATCCGGGGTATCAATACTATTCAGGCAGGTAATCAACCGTTGATTATTGTTGATGGTTCTATTCTTCCGGATCCAAACAGGGGTCTTGGTACTGCTATCGGTTCCTATATGTCATTCGGCAGTACGAATATGAATGCCATTAATCCGGCAGATATCGAGAGTATTGAAATATTAAAGGATGCAGATGCCACTGCTATTTATGGTTCAAGGGGCGCCAATGGGGTGGTGCTGATAACAACAAAAAAAGTTAAACTTGGACCTACACGATTTAATATTGATATAAGTACTTTGTCAAATAGCGCAACTTATTTGCCAGAAAGACTTTCGCTGGCAGCCTACAGACAAATGCGCCGTGATGCATTTAATATGGGCAACCATAATCCTACAACCGGCATTGCCATTAACCCAATAACGCCTACTGTAAATAATGCACCCGACTTGCTGATCTGGGATTCAACTAAAGCTACTGCTGACTGGACAGATTTTGAATATGGCAATACAGAACCATCTATAAATGCACAAGCAAATTTATCCGGCGGTGAAAAACGTTTAAACTTTTATGCAAGCGGTGGATATCAGAAACAAAAAGACATAACAAGAGGAAGCCCATTGTTTGAAAGAATTTCTGGTAACTTAAATGTGAATCATACTTCTCAGAATGACAGGTTGAAAATATCCATCAATACTTCCTACATCACTACAAAATTAAAACCCTCAAGAGGCGGCGGTTCCGGAGGATTGCTTACCAGCGCCCCACCTAATATGCCAATAAAAAACATGGATGGCAGTATCTGGTGGCCCAGTCCAACTATAACACAAAGTAGTTTGCTGATAAGCCCGCTTGCCATGGAAGAGGCAAGAACTGAGAGTAAAACAAGAAGCCTTATTTCTAACCTGGAGGTGACCTACCGTATTTATAAAGGGTTACAGCTTAAAACACTCCTGGGGTATAATGACCAGATTACTACTATAGAAACAGGAACTCCCTCCACTGCTATCAATCCGCTAAACCCGGGCAGTACCGTTCCAAATCTTAACTGGGCGCAAAGCAAATACCAGTCTTTGAATTTTGAACCACAGCTTTTATATAATGGAAAGATATCAAAAGGGAAAATAGAAGCCCTTGTCGGCAGCACATTCTTTGACAGAAAAACAAGCAGTAATGCAATCAACCTAACAGGGTATTCTTCCGACCTGCTACTCTATAGCTGGGCCGCAGCAACATCAGTAGCCAGCCGTTCTAACACATCAACATACTATAGATTTAATTCGGCTTTTGCCAGAGTAAATTACAATTGGGAAAACAGGTACCTTGTCAATCTCACTTACAGAAGAGATGGTTCTTCCCGGTTTGGCCCCAAAAAGCAATGGGGTAATTTTGGAGCTGTAGGTGTTGGTTGGATCTTTACCAACGAAAACTGGTTAAAAGAAAAACTATCCTTCCTAAGCTACGGAAAACTGCGGGGCAGCTATGGTACAACTGGTAATGATAATATAACCGACTACCAATATACCAGCTTGTATGCTTCCAATTTTTATGATGGAGCAGCAGGTCTTGCTGCAAACTACCTTGCAGACTCATCAATAGGCTGGGAAAGCAGCCGTAAACTGGATTTAGCCCTTGAAATTGGCTTTTTTAAAGACCGTGTTTTACTGAATGTAAACTGGTACCGCAACCGTTCTACCGATTTATTAGCAAGCACGCCAATACCTTCACAAACCGGTTTCAATAGTTATATAACAAACATACCTGCAGTGGTTGAAAACAAAGGATGGGAGATTGAGCTAAATACCCAAAACACTAAAATAGGAAGTAAGTTTCAATGGAAAACCAACTTCAATCTTACGTTATTAAAAAACAAGCTGGTTGAATTTCCCGGATTGGAACAATCTTCATTCGCTAACAGGCTAAAAATCGGGTACCCGGTTAACAGCCCAAGAACACTGCTTAATACTGAATGGACACAGGTATTTGAGGGGGTTGATCCGGCTACCGGATTACCTATTTTTAAAGATTTGAATGGAGATGGCCTTATAAATAATAACGATCGTACCTATATAGGGTCAGCCATACCAAGAACCCTTTGGCGGGTTAGGTAACCAATTTTCATTTAAGGGATTTGAATTGGACGTTTTCTTTCAATTTTCACAACAACTTGTTACCAACTGGATGTTCAACAGTACTTATCCCGGGCAGTTGAATAATCCTGCAGTAGCAGATTTTTATCGTAATTATTGGATGAATCCGGGAGATGTATCAAAATATCCAAGGTTGTTTAGTGGTGCCGCCTCTAATTCAACCACCAATCTTTTAAGCAGCGTTTTTCCGCTATCATCTGCCGCCTTAAATGATATTTTCTATGCCCGTTTAAAGAACCTGTCTCTTTCCTATACTTTGCCTATAGGATTTGTTTCAAAAGCAAAAATAAACAAGGCTGTTGTTTATGTAAGAGGACAGAACCTATTAACATGGACCAGCAAAAAAATCTACAAAGATCCAGAGCTTGTACAACTACGCAGTGGCCAGGTATTAAAAACCTGGACTGCCGGTATTCAACTATCATTTTAAACCGAAATCTAATTTATTATGAAACGATTAAATAAAATAGCTGCTTGTTTATTAATACCAATCATTTTTTTAATGATCGCTATTACGGGTTGTAAAAAATACCTGGAAGTGCCATTACCGATTGATCAGCTGGCTACTGATAATGTTTTCAAAACCAAACCAACTATTATATCTGCTGTAAATGGCATGTACAATGCATTTTCAGATGGATTACTTAAAGGAACCTATTACAAGATTACATACTGGTGGTCCGATGAAGGAGAAATAAGCCCTTTGCCAGGTTCAGAAATTGGAGATATTATAGGCGGAAATATCGTACCTGCCAATACACAATTGATGCAATGGGGGTTTTTTTACAGAACAATTTTCAGGGCAAATACCTTAATTGAAAAACTGCCTGCAGTTGGTACAGATATTCTAACCGATGCTGAAAAGAAGCAATTTATTTCGGCCGCAAAATATATAAGGGCAGCTGAACATTTTACATTGGTAACTTCATGGGGAGATGTTCCATTAATTACTTCAACCAGTGCAGAAGAAAATCTGAACAAACCGAGAACTCCTGCAACTGAAGTGTATAATCAGATAATTAAAGACCTGCAGGAAGCAGCGGCAGATTTGCCTGCAACTGTTAATACCAGTAATTCAAAAACGATACACAACAGATTCCAGCCACTGGCTTTACTTGCCAAAGTATATTTATACTTAGGTAGATGGGCAGATGCTGAAGCAGCAGCTACAGAAGTAATTGGCAGCAATCAGTATTTACTAGTAACAGGAGTTAATAACGTATTCAAAAGAGGCAGCAGGGAAGCTATTTTATCTCATGGGGCAACAGGAACCGGGTCGTTGTTTGACAACCGGGCCGTATTGGGCTGGATTACACTTCCTGCATCAAGCGGCAATGCCGCTTCCACTCATTGTGCTATTCCAGCTGCCATGCAATCCAGGTTTGAAGCAGGGGACCAGCGCAAAGTAAGCGGAAACTGGACCATATCCTTATTTGGAAAAGTATTTGCAAATAAATATTTGCATAATGTTACGGCATCAACTGCAACCATAAACGCCAATCCCCAGGATTTTATTTATCAGCGGCTGGCCGAACTGTACCTGATCAGGGCAGAAGCCAGGGCCCAGCAAGGTAATATAACGGGAGCAAATTCTGCTGCGACTGATATAAACCTTGTTCGTACAAGAGCAGGACTTCCAAACACTACTGCCGCCACGCAGCCACAAATGCTTTCGGCGATTGAGAAAGAAAGAGTAACTGAATTGTTTTATGAAGGTCATCGTTGGTATGACCTTAAACGAACTGGACAGTTGCAGACAGTCTTAGGTGCTGTGCCCTATAAAGCAGCAAACTACAAAGCTCATTATAACTTATGGCCTATTCCATTATCGGAATTAAACAATAGTCCCAATTTAACACAGAATCCGGGTTATTAATATAGCACATAGGCCGGAATGAAAGCAAACCATGCGGGTTTTTACTTATTAATCCTATGGTTTGCTTTTACATTTATTAAAAAAAATAATAGAATAATAATGAAAAAAATAGCAAATGTAATGCTGGTATGCTTTCTCGGTTTAGCATCATCATCTTCATTTTCCCAAAAAATAACAGTTTCTGGAAAAGTTACCGGGGATATTGCGAAAAGGGTGAGGCAGGTTCAATTTATACATGATGGCAAACTTGACAGTTTTAATCTGAAGAAAGATGATCATACATTTTCAGGCGATATTAAACTCCTGGAACCTCAATTTGTAGAAATAAGATCAGGCAACCCCAAGCCGCAATATTTTTACTTAGTACCCAATGAAAAACTTGTACTTACTATTAATAAGCCCTCATTGCAGGAAAGTAATGTAACAATCAGCAATAATAAGGTTAATAAACTACAGGATATTTTCAATGCATATTATAGTGCCCTTCAGGAAAAAGGTATAGATACTAAAAGCAGGGATTGGCACCAGCTGCTGTTCAACAAGAATGAACCGCTGTTTTTTGCAGAAACTAAACTAAATGAGCAACTAACAAAAAATGCTGCATTCATTTCCTCCATTCCGAATTTTAAATCTGATGTTTTGCTTTTCATGAAATCATTTCGAAATTATACAATGATTGATAAGATGTCTTTAAACGAAATTGAAAAAGCATTACAGGAAATAAAAGCAACAAAACTTAAAAAAACTGCATTAAACATTCCCTTTCTCAAAGAATACTTAACAGACCTGACCAATGCCTATGCCGCCAGAACACTGGAGAAATATGGAATAAGTATTGATAATATAAAACAAAAAATGTACCCCAGTTTATTGCTGCGGAAGCTATCAGCAAATACGTTTCCGATACAATTATTAAAAGCTCTCTTTTTTCAGAGAAATTGCGAATTGAATTACCAACAAATGGGCTTAAAAATGAAGAGTATGTTTCGTATTTGTATGAAAACTCCTCGCAAACCGTAAAAGACAGCTATACAGAAAAAATAGCACTGCTAAAAGCGAATAAAATACCTGATTTAAATGCAGCCCGAAAAAAAGCATTTAATTTTTTATTACATGATTCTACAGGTAAAGAATACAAGCTGGATGATTTTAAAGGCAAAATGTTGTTTATAGATTTCTGGGCTTCCTGGTGTGCCCCCTGTAAAGCACAGATTCCACATCAAAAAGAACTGGAAAAAGCCTATGCAGGTAAGAACATTGTGTTTGCCAGTGTTTCCCTTGATAAATCAAAGCCGGCCTGGCTAAAAGCAGTAAAAGAAGAAGACCTGCATGGTGTTATTTTGCATGCCAAAGGAGATTTTAAGAATGAATTCCCCAAAGCTTATGGCATTGAGTCAATACCCCGCTATATGCTGATTGATGCTAATGGCCATATCATTTCTGACAATATGATAAGACCAGAAAATAAGAAAGAGATAAGGGGTATTTTTGATGAAGAACTATTTGGCAAAAACACAGAGGAAATTCTGGAAAAACATTTCAAAGCCCTTGGAGCAGAAGTCCTCAAAACCAACGGCCTTTTAATGAATTACCGCCAGTCTGTAATTTCTTTTAATATAAATGGTAAAACTTACTATAGCTATCCCGATAAATTTAAAAATACAAACCAGTTTGAAGAAACTGAACAAATGTTAATGATTTTAGGAAAGGAATATTTTACGGAGAAATATGCAATTATGAACGGCGAAAAGGTATCAACAAATAATCCATCTTTTTCGAACTTAAAAGACACATGGGTAAACAAGCTTTTTGGACTGGAACTATTTCTACGTAAAACGGTTAATAACTCGATCGTAAAGTTTGCAGAAGAAAATGAGACAAACACAGATAGCTGTTATGTATTGAAGCTAAAATATAATAATACAGAAGAACGATATTATATAAACAAGAAGACCTATTTAATTGATAAATTAAAAATATTTACAATTAATCTTGAACCACGTAAAGGAGGAGGCTATTTTGAAACTTTTGTGAACTATGAAGACTACCGGAATATAAATGGGTTAATGATTCCATATAAAATTAACCAGGCAAACTTAATTACCATCAAAGTTCAAAATGCTGAAGTGAAACCACTTGATGAAAAGCTTTTCAATAATTGACCAGTATACCGACCTCTATTTTCAGGTCATTAATAAATAATGTGGAGAGTTTTAAAAAATATATTCAAGAGGACTCATAAAGGGAAAACAAAATGAAAAGGAGTACATTTATTTTGATTTGCACACTATGCACTGCTATTACAAATGCTCAACTGAACAATCCGGTAAACTGGACCTTCACAGCGAAAAAAACAAGTGATAAAACATTTGAAGTGCACCTAAGTGCTACTCTTCAAAAAGGATGGCATATTTATTCACAAACAACAGCTGATGGCGGCCCGGTTCCTACAACATTTACTTTTACCAGTAATCCATTATTGATTATTACTGGCATACCAAAGGAGATCGGAAAGCTGGAACAGAAACATGAACCGCTTTTTGGTGTGGATGTTAAGCAATACTCCCAAAAAGTGGAATTTGTAATTATTGCGAAACTGAAAACTGCTGTTAAAACAAATCTTAGCGGTTCTGTAGAATACATGGTATGTAATGATAAAGAATGTTTGCCCCCTAAGATTGTAACCTTTTCCATTCCTTTAAAGTAAATCAGTGAAGAAAATGAAAAAATTCTTACAGGCATCAGCCTGTATGGCATTTATTGTACTTAGCTCACATCTACATGCTCAGGATACTTTGCCTGTATCATTCAGCTTTAGCAAAGTAAACCTTAATGACACAGTTGTGCAATTAAACATCAAAGGAAAAATAAAAGCCGGAATCAGGCTATATGCCTTGCAAAACAAACCAGATGATGCGGTTTATTCAGTTATCAGATTTGATTCATCTGTACAAAAACACCTCCTTGGCAGCTTGATTGAAATCGGGAAAACATACAGCGGAAATGACAAAGAACTTGGTGCCAAAACAACTTATTATACCGATTCCATTTTATGGCAACAGACCATATCTGCGACAGATAGTACTGTTGTCCGTGGGCATATTTCTTATATCTACAAAAAAGGGGAAGAATTTATTCCCGGAGAAGTACCATTTAAGTTTTTTGTTCAAAATAAAAATGCGCTTATAGGTGCACAAACAAAAGAAACCGGCATGACCAATCATTCCTTATGGTGGATATTTCTGGCTGCATTTGGGGGCGGGCTTCTTGCATTATTGACACCCTGTGTATATTCGATGATACCGGTTACTGTCTCATTCTTTACAAAACGTAGCAAAACAAAAAAAGAGGGCATCTGGAATGCTTTATATTATTCATCATCTATAGTAGTTATTTTTACCGGACTTGGCTTTTTAGTAACTCTGCTGTTTGGGCCTGCGGCGTTAAACAACCTTGCAACCAACTGGATTGCCAACCTGGTGTTCTTTGCACTCTTTTTAATTTTTGGCTTTTCTTTCCTCGGCGCATTTGAAATTTCATTACCATCATCATGGACCAATAAATCAGATAAAAAGGCAGGTACAGGGAATATTTTGGGTATTTTTTTTATGGCATTGACATTAGTACTTGTTTCATTTTCATGCACCGGTCCTATTATCGGTAATTTATTGGTGCTGGCTGCCAAAGGCAGTTATTGGGGACCATTAGCGGGAATGTTTGGATTTTCTACGGCATTAGCTTTGCCTTTCGCATTATTTGCATTTTTCCCATCCAAATTGAATATACTGGGTAAAGCCGGTGGGTGGCTCAATGCTATAAAAGTTACACTCGGTTTTTTGGAACTGGCCCTGGCCCTGAAATTTTTATCCAATGCAGATTTAGTAAAAGGGTGGCGTTTATTAGATCGTGAAATTTTCCTCTGCTTATGGATTGTAATATTTTTACTACTTGGGATTTACTTACTGGGGAAATTAAAATTTCAGCATGACGATGCATTACCTAAGAATGACTTTGGTCTTCCTTATCTCACTGTTATCAGGCTGCTTTTTGCCATTATATCACTTTCATTTGCCGTGTATATGGTTCCAGGTTTGTTGGGGGCGCCACTTAAAGGCATAAGCGCATTTGTACCGCCAATGGGCACACAGGATTTTGTGGCCAACACACCCGGGCATTCATCATACAGCACAGTCACGTCGCATGAAAACACCTTACCGCAACCTATAAAGTACTATGAAAAAATGAAGTTATATGAGCCGGAAGTAGTGGTTACTAATGGTATGGTCACCTATTTTGATTACAATGAAGCTTTAGAAGTCGCAAGGAAATTAAAAAGACCTTTAATGCTTGACTTTACAGGCATCAATTGTGTAAACTGCCGTAAAATGGAAGGACAGGTATGGAGTGACCCAGAAGTAATGAAAAGTTTAAAAGATGATTTTGTCATCGTGTCTTTGTATGTAGATGTGCAGACTATAGACCTGCAGGAAAACGAAATCTATTATTCAAAGGCATTAGGGAAAAAAGTGGAGACACTGGGGGACAAAAATGCGGATATGCAGGTAACAAAATTTGGCGCCAACAGTCAGCCGTATTATTTCTTTTTTGATGCCAATGAAAACAAGCTGATCGATCAGGGGTATGGTTACAACCCCAGCATCACTAATTTTCTTTCGTTATTGGAAGAAGCAAAAAGAAAATTTAAGGAAAGAGGTTTGGTAAAGGTCAATCATTAAGCAATAGCTAACTGAAGATGTTTTTGAAATTCAGCTATGTAATAAAGTCCATTATAATGCTTATGATAGATGTGAAAACAAATAGAGTTCAATCAGTCGGGGTGTAGGCTGTGCGTTGGTAATTTTGGCTCTTTGCAAAGTTGGCGTTTTGTCTGGGTTTTGTATGCCTTGAAATGTACTAAAAATAGCGAAGGGTCGGCAAGGTCATGTTATTTTAATTTAAGTAGGATGCTCTTTAGGGTGACATACAACGTTTGAGTTTATGCAGTGTGGGGTATAGGAGGGCTTAAAAATGTAGCGGAGAGAAATGTTAAGCCCGACCTGCTCCGACCTGTCCAGCGTTACTGAACGAAATTAAGAAATTACTTTTTAATGGCTACACTGACCCCCCGCATTGCATAAACATTTTGTTGTTGGCTGTATGGTTTCTCCTTACTTCATTAGAGTTGTGCCAATGGTCACCTGTTAATTTAAAATACTTTGTTCGTCGTGGGGTGATGGGATTTCGGAGCCGCATCGTCAAGCTACGACTATGGTGCCAAAGATTTCTGCACCACGTCCGCTCCGCTTTGGTAAGATGCAGTTATAGATAGGCTTATAATGCTTTTTATTGCCTAACAATTTCTACTCTTCTATTTAGTATTCTCCCTGCATCTGTTGTATTGGTTGCAACAGGGCACAATGATCCTACTCCCTCTGGCATAAGACGGGAATAATCAATTTTTCCTTTTGTAACCAGAAATTCTACCACCGCTTTTGCTCTTTCTTTTGAAAGGGTAATATTTGACGCAAAAACACCTGTGTTATCTGTATGCCCTACAACGATAATTTTTACCGATTTATTCGAAACAAGATATTCAATAACAGTTTGCAGGGTCTTTTCAGATTCAGATTTGATGGTCGCCTTATTCACATCAAATAGAATACCGTAGAGGGCTATCTTACCATCCCTGTCAATGGCATCTTTCATATCTATCTTGATATCTTGTTGCATAGGTTCTGCTTCTAGCATCTCAACTATATAATTGCTGACATCTGAAGAATTACCTGCTGTAAGTTTTAGAAACACCTCCTTTCCATCAACGCTGGCCTTGAACATGGTTTTATCAGTAGAAAGTTCTACCCCTTTAACTTTCGTAATGGCATTTAAGTAATTATTGAGGATTTGTGAGCTACTGAATTTCCTTGTTTCACCTTCATTTTTAAAATATGTTATTTTGCGATATTTGACTCCCTTCTCAATTTTAATGGCCTTAGCCGGACTGCCCGCATAATATATAAAGCCGGGCTCTTTATATTCACTTTCCTCACAAGAGTTAATCCGATAACCGGGTAAACGATTCATGTAGCTGGGTTCCACGGTTTCACAGCCTTTTTTATCTTGGGCATAACAAAATGACGTACTCATCATTAGTAATGCAAAAAGTAGTTTATTCATAAGTGAGTATTAAAATTTATAATGTCTCGTCCTGAAATTAGTTGACCCGTTAACAATGATAATCCTGCATTTGGTTTACTAAGATAATTCATCCTGAAATAGGTTGAGCAATAAAGTTTGCCGTGCGTTGGCGATAAATATTTTTGTAGCCACTCAGCTAAAGAAAATATTTATTGTTGGCCTGCCGCTTATAATGTTTCCAATTTTTCCTCCTTTGTTTTACGTTTATAATAGTAGTTTTTCCATTGCTTTATTTGTGGCCCTTTTTGGCTGTGTACTTCGTGTGGTATTTGCCAGTTCAGGCTTGCGTGCCTGCGCCTGTAATTGTAAATGGTGATGCAGCGGGCAATATGCCTGGAAGCCGTATCGGCATCGCTGTAAAAACTGCTGATAAGTTCGGTTTTAAGTATGCCGTTTACTCTTTCAGCGATTGCATTTTCATAAGGATCTCCATTTTCTGTCATAGATATCATGCAGTTGTTTTTTTGGAGAAAATCTGTGTATGCTGTACTGCAATATTGAATACCCCTGTCGCTATGGTGAATAACGATAGCATCAGCAGGTTTTTGCGCCATTGCTTTTTTAAGTGCCAGTAATCCACTGCTCACCTTCATATCATCACTGAGGTTAAAACCTACAATCTTTCTGCTGTAGGCATCGGTAATTAAAAACAGGTAAGCATGCCTGTGTTTGAGGGGTATATAGGTAATATCTGCTACCCACAGTTCGTGGGCCTTCATGGGCTCAAAATCCCTTACCAGGTTGGGATACCGGCGAAAATGGTGTTTACTGTTGGTGGTGTACACATTGCGTTTTAGCTTGCGCACAAGCAGTTTGTTTCTTTTAAGCAATTCAAAGAATTTATCCCTTCCCATGATGATTTTATGTTGGGTCAAAAACGATTGCAGTTCAACAAAAAGTTTTCTCCCTCCACATCGTGGTTGCAGCTTTCTTATTGCGTCAATTTGTTGCAGTATCACACCTTCCTGCAATCCCTTTGAAAGCAATTTGTTTTGATGTTTATGATAAGCCTGTGAGGAATAGCCAAGCAGCCGGCAAATGGTTTGCAGGCTTGCAAACGGTTTTGCCTTTTTTATTTCCTGGACTGCCGGCTTCCAGACTTTTTTCTGATAGGGATATTAAGCTTTTCTTCAGCTACATTGATCATAATGTCGAGCGCATCAGCCCGGAGCTTTTCCCACTCAAGTTGCTTTTCTAAGGCAGCAATCTTTTTGAGCAGATCATCCTGGGTGATCTCCTTTTTGGGTGCTCTTTTTTTGTCGGGGTCATTCATTTCCCGAATGTAATGTTTTTCCTGTTTGTTAGTTCTAGGAAGGTCATTAACGCCCTGGTAAATTTGCACCCATTTGCAAATAGTGGTGCGACCGATGCCATACTTGGCTTTCAATTTTCTGTACCCGCAGCCTTGCTCCAGGTATTCTAAAATGATCTGTTCTTTTAAGTCCATAATGGTTGATTTTTAGTCAACCTATTTCAGGACGAGACACTATGGGGCTATCCGGACCAGGTACCCGGTTATGACCCGGATCATTGCTTCGGCAAAGCAGCGTAAATGCCGCAACCTTTTTAAAGAAGCTGTGGAATATGCAAAGCAGGTGATCGCAGACCCGGTAGAAAAAGCGGTCTGGCAAAAAAGGCTCCGTAAGCGTAACGGGGTATTCAATGCTGCCGTTAAGTTCTATATGCTGAAAGAAAAGCGGGAAAAGGAGCGTGCGTTGATGATGACGAACACGTTGCTCTGGCTGGCATTTAAAAATGCAACGGCGCAGGAGATGGCAGAGGAGCAAAGGTGTTACAGAAACCAGCAGAACAGTCCATTACCGGTAGTTTATTCGCATACAGGTTCCAGGGTTATGAACCGCGGCGGAGAAGAACATCCACCCCCATCTTAGTTATGCTCGCTGAGCATGATCGTTCCGGTCGGTGAGGACAGCAACCAGGGGAATGGGACCATGATCATTCCGGTCGGTGAAGGCCCCGGCCAGGGCGTAGGGCGTACACTACATCGGGGTTTCACGCAAGAGTCTTATTATTCAGGGGTATGCTGTGAAAAATCCGCTGATACAAAGCAGCCAAAGTATTCCGGGGAACAGGCCATTGCCGGCAGTAAACAGTTTTATGGATTCAGGGTGAGGGAAGTTTCTTCCGGTTCATCCAAACATTCCCGAAATGAAAAGGCCTTATGTTTTACCATAAGGCCTTTGTCCGGTTATATTTCCTGGTTAATTATCTTACGATCACCAGTTGCTTGACGATCCTGTCGGAGGAGGTTTCAATTATAAGTGCATAAACCCCTTCGCTGTATTTGTCAAGGTTCAGCGTAATGTTGTTGGTACCACGGTTCAGGTTCTGATCCTGTACCAGCACCCGCTTTCCAACCTTGTCCAGCAGGATGATCTTTGCCTGGATGTTCTTGTCAACAGACATATTGATGGTTACATAGCTGCTTGCCGGCATTGGCATCAGCGTAACCTGGGTCTTGTTCACCGACCTTCTTACCACCAGTACATTGCTGTATTTTATTTCACCGCCCTTACCGATCACTTTAAGGCGGTAGTAAATGATCTCATTGCTGATACCGTTTATATTATCGGTAAACCCAAAGCTCTGCTCTTCATTTAATTTTACCGGGTCGCTTACGATACCAACCCTGGTATACGTGGAATTATCAAGGCTCCGTTCCACTTCAAAGTGGTCAATGTCCTTTAAGGTAATGATCGTCCAGCTAAGGGGTACCAGGTTGTTTTGCGCAACACCCGTAAACTTAAGGATCTCTGCAGGAAGTACGGTACCTACAAAACGCCAGTCCCTGTCAGCCTGCGCAGGAATGATTTTCTGTACCGGCGCCCTGGTTCCGGGGGCTGCATCACCTAAAGTAGTACCACCATTACCCATATTGTAAGAAGTACCTTTGATATTGAGTACGGAGTTGAGCGAATCAAATCGGTTATCCAGTCCGTCGCCATCTGTATCCATGCCGGTTAAGGTCACCAGGTCATCTGCAATGCCATTCAGGTTAAAGTCATTGCCTTCAACAATATCCGGTTGGCCATCCGCATCGGTATCCAGGTCACGGTAATCGGGGGTGCCATCCGCATCATGATCATAAATGAATATGCCCGAGCCGCCAAAACCTACGGTGTTGTCATAGGGTGACATAAGCCCGTCGCCATCCGCATCCGTTGTAGTTGGTAACTGGTAACCTACGGTTGACATGCCTTCAATATTATCCGGTATACCGTCATCATCAGAATCAATGTCCAGGTAATTGGGCTCACCGGTGCCATCCGTATTCGGCAGGTTCAGTGCAGCCAGGCCTGAAACAGATGTTGACCAGCCGTTTGCAGCAATCACGCCATCCACGATACCATTCAGGTTTGCATCCGGAAGACCGGCTTCCAGCACATCAACAATTCCATCACCGTCCGCATCCATATCATAGGCATTTGGCCTGAGGTCACGGTCAAGATTTTTATTCGGATAATCGTCTGCCCTGCCATCTACAGGTAACAGGTCAACACCCGTCCTTAATAAGGCAGAGGCGGCAAAATTATTATCGCTTATGCCATCGTAATTGCTGTCTACAAAACCATCGATAAGACCATTATTATTGGCATCCGTTCCGGCTACTTCCACCACATCCGGGATACCATCATTATCACTGTCGGTATCTAAATAGTTAGGGATACCATCGCCGTCAAGATCTGGTGTGCCCCCAACCCGTTACCAGAAACACCAACACCGGTATTATTGGCATCTACGTTTTGAGAGAATCCATCGTTATCCGTATCCACATAATTATCAATAATGCCATCGCCGTCGGTCTCTACACCATATGATTCCACCGCATCAGGTATGCCATCATTATCACTGTCCAGGTCATACTGGTTGATGATGCCGTCCAGGTCCTTGTCTGCATTATCATTTACACCATCACTGTTACTATCGATAAAGCCGGGGAAGGTCGGGTCAAGGTAATTAGGGATAGCATTACCATTGGCATCGGCTCCGTAATCGAAATTATCATTTACGCCATCTACGTTGACGTCTATAAAGCCAGGATACGTAGGATCATTCCAGTTTGGAATTCCATTACCATTGGCATCCTGCAGGGCAACCGGGTTATTGAATTCAACATAATCCGGGATACCGTCATTATCATCATCAATATCAATGCAATTGTTCAATACCGTTAAGGTAACCGGGGTAGGATCTGAATAATTGCAGGAACCTGCGAGGTTCGATGCCGTAGTAGCAACCACCATCCGGTACAGATCTCCGTTGTTGGCAGGCGTGGTGGCTGAAGGAGGCAAAGTATAAGAATCCACAAATTCAAAATATCCTGATATAGGGGTCAGTGTGGCCACACCCGCAGTGCCGGCAATGTCGACCCAGTTTGTGCCGCCATCGGTACTGCGTTGCCACTTGTAATAGATATATACATTATAATAAGACCGTACGGTGTCAGAAATTGTCAGTGTTTGTCCTGCACATACCGTCGGGCTTGCAGAAGGCGAATAGACCATGTTGGGGTAACAGGTACGTATGCTGATATCATCGATCACCCAGTCGTTACCGCCACCACCCGGGGCATTATTCCGGAAAGTAACCCTGAAATTGCTTTGTGTAGAGTCTGTTTTAAATACAAAGGAACGTCTTACCCAGTTGTTCAGGGTATCGGATCCGGTTTGTGTTCCACCAAGGCCCTGGTAAACCAGTTCCCCGGTCGTATAATAATCTACCCCGTTGATCTGCATGGCGATATTGGGCCGTACACCTGCAGAGTCGCCCGCAGCTGTAGGAATATAGCCTGCCGTAGAAGCGCCCCTGCCCATGGAGTCGCAACCGCACTTGTAGCAGATATTCTTAAACCAGGCAGAAACTTCATAATAGGTTGCACCGCATGCACCGGCCGCATTGAATTCAAATGCTACGTCGGTCTTATAAGCTGAATTGATTGCCAGCATATAGCCGCACGGATTTGTTGAACTGATGGGCAGTAATGGATTGCAAGGTAGATTTCCTTTTGCGGTGTTTGTTGAACCGGAATGGTCGCCGGTTATATCCCAAAGTGTAAATACCCGTGCCGCACCGCCGGGTTTGGCCACGGTCTGGTTGGTAGAATTATTAGCACTTGTATTATTGGCTACGCCGTAGTAATAGTCCTGGGGTGCGTTCGCACCAAAAGCGGCATAGGTATAATTTGTGTTGGGAGAAGTACCCCTGTTCTGTGAACCGGGACTTGCCGCCGGGGCACCAAATGTTCCGTTGAATTCATCCCCGATAACATTTGTTGCAGAAACAGCATCGGGGCAGGCGCCGGGGCTTGCATAAATGATCAGGCTGTCGTTGGGGAAGTTGATCGTATAGAACACGCCGGTAACAGAGTCCCTGTATCGGAATGCTCCGCCGCCAAAATTTATTTTTGTATCGTATCCTGCATTTACCGTTACCCGGTAAGTTGCCATGATGATACAGGTATTATTATAAAAAGAAGGCCTGGAGCTGCTTCGTACAATACCTCCATTGGTGGGAGTGGCCCCGGCACCAATATTGATCCGGATCGCCGTGTCGGTACCAACCCCCGCAGTAGTGTAATGGCCTGGATCCGCATCCTGGGCATCTGAAAACAGGGTATATATTTTTCCTTCATTGGTCCGGGTTGCGATGGTACCTGCATTCAGGGCAAATCCCATTCCCGGCGAAAGGGTATCATAGAATGCAACGCTGTCGATGGCCCGGTGCTGGCTGGCAGCATTTTGCCTTACCACCAGGGTGGCCCTTATTTCCAGCACATCGCCTGGGTTGATGGTTCCTCCCACTGCTCCATCTGTTATATTAGCATATGTTTTGCCATAATCTATCCGGGCACTTCCGGTAGGATTCGGGTCGGTGATGCAAATATTAAAAGTATATGTACCAGCAGCAACCGGTGCTGCTAAAGTCTGTGTGGTGATCCTCACATAATATGTTGCCCCTACGGTTAAGCCGGCACCTCCCGGATTTGTTGCCGTATTTCTCGGCGAAGTAGAGCACGCACCTACCTGGGTCAAAGAGCCACAATTGCCGGAGAATAATTGAATACGCGGACCGGCTGTGGTAAGATTGGCACCTACTGAACTGAGTGTTATTACGGGGTAAGCAGACTGGGCCACAAACATATACCATACTTCAGGTGATAATGCATTGCCGCAGGCAGGTAAACCAGCCGTTGCCGTTGCATTGATCAATGTACCCGATACATTGGAACAGGCTACCGCACTGGTCAGTAAAATGGCGCCTGCACAGGCATCATTGGCCGGTGGGGCGGCGGTTCGGGTTATACAAATATTAAAATTAGCTACCGTACCTGTTCCGGAAGGATTTACGTTAAAATTGGCTATGCGTACATAATAGGTTGTGCCATTTACCAATCCCGCTTGCGTAAGTGAAGTACCGGAAACACATGCAATGGAGACCAGCGCCCCGCAATTACCCCCGTATATCTGGATTCTTGGAGCAGTAAAATTTGCTCCCAGGCTGCTTATCGTAACAGTATGCTGGGCAGCTGCCGTTGCTACAAAACTGTACCATACGTCATAGTAAGTACCTGCGGCAAAACAGCCCAAAGGAGTTGCTGCATTTGCTGTAGCCAGGTCGAGTTTTCCGGCTGTGTTAACACAAGATGCACCAGGGGTTAATGCTATGGCTCCCGCACATTCGTTATTGGCCGGTGGCTGCTGCACACAGATATTGAAATTCCAGTCGCTGGTGGCTGAAGCAGTAGGGTTTGAAGTTACATATACCCGTACATAATAGAAAGTACCGATCGTTAATCCCGCAATGGTCATCCGGCCATTGGTAACGGATACCGCCTGGCATCCCAGTGATACAAAACCTGCACAACCTGCCCCGCTCAGCATTTGAATGTAAGTTGATGCGGCTGAAAGGTTAGAACCTAAATTGTTCACGGTAACTGCATGGGTAGTTGAATTGGCCTGGAAGCTGAACCACACATCGTAGGTGGTGGTTGCCGTAGCTCCGCCGCAGGCTCCGGTAGGAGCCGAGTTGGTAGCATAACGAAGATTACCGGTAATGGTATTGCAATTGGAAGCCGATGTTAAAAGCGTGGCCGTATTGCAATTATCGTTGGCCGGGGGAGGATTCGGGTGCGTTATACAGATATCAAAATTTCCGTTGGAAGTAACTGCAGCGCCTACATGGGAAACACGAACATAATAGGTATTGCCGATCGTTAAACCGGTTGCGGTTACGGTTGATCCGGTTGCACAGGCTACCGAAACCAACGCAGCACAGGTACCGCTGAATATCTGAACTTCCGGGTTAGTAAAATTACTTCCCCGGTTACTTATTGTTGCCGTATGTGTGGTACCAACAGCCGTAAAGCTGAACCATACATCATAATGGGTGCCGGCAGAGCAACCGGCAGGAACACCTGCGCTGGCCGTTGCGTTCCGGATGGTATATCCATTATTGTTACAGGAAGTGCTGGATGTACGGGATATGGCATTGTTACATTCGTCATTGGAAGGTTGTGCAAATACCACCGTTGATAAGAATAAACAAAATGAAAACAACAGTACTGTTTTTCTACAGGACGTATAGTTGGATAGAATTGCTTTCATAAATGGATTTTATTGTTTTAATCAGGATATATGGATAATAACAGGAAATAAATACATTTAAAATTATATACGTTTCATATATAAATTCAATAATGTGTTTTATTCTTTACATAACGGATTATCATATTTTTTATTGTAAATCATCCGCATTCGTGTAATCAATATGAAAGTCAGGAATCATTGGATTTTTTTCCGGAAGACTACAATAATTTTCAGAATTAACAGTTAACTACCTTGTTACGTGTATGATGTATACTATACCCTGGTAATACGTCTGTCCAATAATATCCTAAATTAACCATTCATGAAACCAACAGCTACTCGCATTACCCTTTCCTTGCTTTTCATTTTATTTTTTGCCGGAACACTGTTTGCACAGCCGCCCAATAACAATTGTGCCAATGCCTCGTTGATCACAACCGATTCAGCCTGTGTTACCGGAACAAGCCGGCTTATCAATCAAACGCTGAGCCTGGCAACGGGTGACGGGGGTACCATCACAACAACTTGTACAGCCGTTGCCTCTCAGGATGTGTGGTACAGGTTTGTGGCCAAAACCCCGCAACCGACCATTACGGTAAGCAGTTTAGGCAGCAGTTGGGGCACCACGTTAAAAATACAGTTGTTATCGGGGTCATGCGGTGCTTTTACGGAAGTAGCCTGTGCCAACAATGCACCGGTTACACCTTCACTTGCCAACCAACTCATACCCGGCAATACCTATTATATAAGGATCCATAAGAACAATACTACAGCGCCAAGTGGTTCTAATTGGGGATTTACCATTTGTGTTACCGACCCCCTGTCAAGGGGCGGACGCATAAACGAGGTTTTTTCCCGTACGATCCTCTCTGCAGCTTCTGTGCTTAATTATCCCTGGGAAGTAACTTATGGCCCTGATAATAACCTGTGGGTTACGGAATCAAAAGGATACAGGGTTTACAGGATCAATCCCACTACCGGGGTAAGAACAACGGTGCTGGATATTTCGCAGAACAGTACTTTTCTTCCATTGGCAGACCGGGTATTTAATTGCCAGTTTGCAAACGGGTCAGGTGCCCAGGGCGGATTGGCAGGATTAGCAATCCATCCAAAATTTCTGGACCCGACCACACCGGAGAATTATGTTTATGTCTCTTATGTATACAGTTCCAATGGGGGTTCATCGCCAACCGGAATATTTTTTACAAATCGCCTGGTCCGGTTTACCTATAATACAGGAACAGGGCTTTTAGAGTCACCGGTTTCTTTGTGTGATACATTACCCGGCAGCAGCGACCATAATTCACAACGGATAATCATAGCCCCGGTTACCCCGGGCGGAACCAATTACCTTTTTTATGCATCCGGTGACATGGGATCCGGCCAGTTTGGAAACAGGACCCGCCCGCAAAGGGCGCAGAGCCCTACTTCCTATGAGGGGAAGATACTGAGGTTTAACGTGGCACCTGATGGGGATGCTGGATTGGCAGCCTGGATACCCAATGACAATCCTTACTCTGCTACCAGTGCGGTATATAGTATAGGAATCAGGAACAACCAGGGTTTTGCCTATGACACGGCATTGAATATACTTTATGGAGCCTCCCATGGCGCATACAGCGACGATGAAATAAATATCATAGAAGGTTTTAAGAATTACGGACACCCATTGGTACAAGGATATGCAGCCGACGGAAACTATAACGGCAACCCGGTTCAGGGCACCAATACCAGTGTTTCTGCCGGTGCGCCTTTCCCCACCAGCAGCGGTGTATCCAGTTGTCCGCCTGTTGGCAATGAAGCAAATAACGCAATAGCCATAGATGCCAGCGGAAACGGGCTTTACAAAGACCCTCTTTTCTCCGGTTATATTTCCACACCCGCCAACATTTTAAATATCTGGCAAACGAACCCGGGCAATGCAGGCTGGCCTTCCGAAGGCTGGTCGGGTCTTGATTTATATTCGAACAAGTACATTCCCGGTTGGAGAAAATCATTGATGACCAGTGGATTGAAATGGGGGCGTTTGATAAAGCTCAGGCTCGGGTCAGCAGGTACCACAACCCTTCCCAGTAATCTTTCTTATGGTAATACAGGCGATACGGTCACCTATTTCCAAAGCACGAACCGTTACAGGGACCTGGCATTTGCACCGAATGGAAAAGATATCTTTTTGGTCATGGACAACAGTTCTGCCACATCCGGACCTGGTGTTGGAAACCCCACGGTACCCGCTTGCCCCGGATGTGTGTTGAAATATACTTTCCTGGGTTATGCAGATGCAGCCGGATTCAGTACGATACCCAAATCCATCGGCGTTACCGATGGGCCGGTAAATACCTGTAACCCGGGTACTACGATAACCATTGATGGTACTAATAATTATTTATGGGTGCCTATCACGGGCCCGGATGGGAATATCCTGGCAGAAATAAATGCCATGGGGCAAAACCTTGGCCAGGTCACTTCCTCTTTTTATAAAAATTCCGGTGGGATCCGTGCCAACGGAGGGGTCCATTACCTCGACAGGAATATTACCATTACGCCGGCGGTTACAAGTTTTGGCACACCGGTTAAAGTAAGGCTCTATATTTCCAAAGCCGAATTTGATGCACTCGTGGCAGATCCGTTAAGCGGTGTTGGAGCTATCGGGCAACTGAAAGTGCTGAAGAATGACGATGCCTGCGGTTCTGGCATTGCTTCATACCCTGCTTTGCTGAACCCTACCAATACCGTTCTTTCCGATCTGCAACACGGCGCCGATGGATATGTGCTGCAGGTAAACGTTACCGGGTTCTCTTCTTTTTATTTTGCTGCAAGCAATGCAACCCTGCCGTTCAGCCTGATCACATTCACCGGTTCGCTCGAAAATAAAACCACCAGCCTGCTGAAATGGAAAACGGCGAATGAGACCAATACATCCAGCTATGTGGTTGAACGGAGTGCCGACGGACAGAATTTCAACCCGATCGGAACCGTTGCAGCCAGTGGTAATGCATCAACAGAAGCCAATTATAATTTCAGGGACCCTGAAGTTGCCAACGAGCAATCCCTGAACGTTTTTTACCGGTTGAAGATGTTTGACCTGAATGGCACGTACCGGTATTCAACTGTTGTAAAAGTAACATTGCCTGGTATTCAAAATGACATGACCATCTCTCCAAACCCGGCTGTGACCGATGTGAAGGCAAGTGTGACTTCTGCAGAAGAGTGCGATGCAGAATGGCAGGTGATCGATGCCGCCGGCAGGGTGTTGTTGAAAAACTCCGTTTCATTGCGGAAAGGGAATAATGACCTGAATATAAATATGAGCCAGATACCTTCCGGTACGTATTACCTGAAGATCAAAGGAACCTGCATCGAATTAAGGAGCAAGTTCCAGAAATTATAGACCCCGCCAGGGTTGAATTAAAATGCAGCCGTAAAAGATCTTTTGAGAGGCCTAACCCTCTCAAAAGATTTTGGCTCATTTTTTAAAAAAACAAAATAGCTTCGCTAACTAACCAGCTTCCATGAAAAAGATTACACATGCCTTATTTACCCTCCTTCTGTTGCATCAATATTCGATTGCACAGGAAAGACCGGGTACAGACTCTTCCACAACGCTTAACGAGGTTATTATAACCGCCTTTGAACAAAACAGGGTGATCAATAGCGGCACCATCGTGAAGGTGATCAGTAACAGCAATGCCGACAGGTATAATAAATCATCTCTTGTAAGTGCATTTAATACAATAGCCGGGGTCAGGATGGAAGAACGTTCCCCGGGAAGTTACCGCATCAATATGCGGGGCAGTTCACTCCGGTCGCCTTTTGGGGTACGCAATGTAAAAGTTTACTGGAACGATATTCCCATAACCGATGCCGGGGGCAACACCTATTTCAACCAGTTCGCCTATAATAATTTTTCTTCCATCGAACTGTTTAAAGGCCCCGCAGGCAGTATGTATGGCGCCGGTACCGGCGGGTTGCTGCTGATGCACAGTTTTGACAATGCCTGGAAGCCTTCTGTGAGCCTGGAATACATTACCGGCAGTTATGGGTTACAGAACATATTTACTTCGGTTGGATTTGGAGAGAAAAATTCCCAAAGCCTGCTTACCTATGCCCATAATCAAAGTGATGGTTACCGCAACCACAGCTCAAGCAAAAGAGACAATGTGAGTTTTGTCTCCCGGTATAAGATATCCGGCAGGCAACAGTTAACGGCGGCTGTTTTATACGACAATTTATTTTATGAGACCCCGGGTGGACTGACGAAAGCGGAATACCTTGCCAATCCAAAACAGGCAAGGCCTGCTGCGGGTAGTTTTCCCAGTGCAGATGCTTCAAAAGCAGCGATCTACCAGCAGAACTTTACGGCCGGATTAAATCATGCGTACAATTTTACCGCTGCATTTAAAAACTCCACCTCTGTTTATGGCTCTTTTGCCCAGGTAAAGAATCCCACATTCCGTAACTATGAACGCCGCAACGAGCCGGGTTTTGGGGGAAGAACTTCGTTCATCTATGATAAAAAGCTAAAGGACGCTGATCTGAAAATAGTAGCGGGGGGAGAATGGCAGGCAGCTTATTTCAATACCCAGGTTTCTAAAAATAAGAATGGGAACCCCGATACGCTTCAAACCAATGACGATATTCAATATTCGGCTTACAGCCTCTTTACACAGGCCGATATCAGCATCAGGGATAACTGGATCATTACTGCAGGGGTCAGTATCAACCGGTCGGAAGTGGATTTTACCAGGCTGAATCTGTACCCGTTAACAGAGCAGGGACGTACCTATAAAAGTGAATTCTCACCAAGGATATCGGTGCAGAAAAGGATAAAAAGCAATCATACTGTCTTTGCGAGTGTTTCAAAAGGATTTTCTCCGCCTACTATTTCCGAGTTGCTTCCTTCTACCGGGGTGATCAGTACCTTCCTGGAGGCAGAAAAGGGCATCAACTATGAAATGGGCGGAAGGGTAAGCTTATTGAAAAACAAACTGCGTATAGAGGCTACCGGATTTTATTTTAAACTGGATAATGCATTGGTAACAAGGAAAGACAGTTCCAATGCGGATTATTATGTGAATGCCGGGAATACCAGGCAAAAAGGTCTGGAAATAAGTGCTGATTACTCCACTGCTTTTTCCCGGAGTTCATTGCTGGAACAAATAGGAATTAAAACGGCCTGGGCACTGAACGATTTTAAATACGGTGATTTTAAGAAAGGCAAAACTGATTTTTCCGGCAAGCGGTTGCCGAGTGTACCCGGCAACACCCTCTCTGTTATGGGAGATGTACGGTTTAAGAAGGGTCTTTATTTTAACTGCACGTATTATTATGCATCAAAAATATTCCTGGATGATGCCAATGCCGTGGCCGCAGATCCCTATCATTTAGTTGGCTGCCGGGCAGGCTGGAAGCCCGCTGCCATATCAAAAGTTAAATTAAATATTTACAGCGGGGTTGATAACCTGCTGGATGAAACCTATAGCTTGGGCAACGATATCAATGCCGCAGCCGGGCGTTATTACAATGCTGCACCAAAACGGAATTTTTATGTGGGCGTTTCCGTTCAGTGGAACTATTCGAAAAAAAACTGATACCTGCAGGCTGGTATGAACCGGATGGGTGCCCGGTAAAAAATATTCCCCAAATACATGAAAGGGTAGTGCATCTGTTTTAAAAAATAGTTGTCAGCCTGAGCTTGTCGAAGGCGATTTAACAGTACGATAAGCTTCTACATCCCCATAGTCATCGGGACAGCCTGACACGATTTATGGTTCAACATTTTCAAACGGATGCACTTCCATGAAATGCCCCCCGGGACCGGGGGGCATTTTTACTGTACTTTTGCAATGAATGTATACACATAAAAAATCACTGGGTCAGCATTTCCTGAAAGATGAGAACGTCATTAAACGGATCATCATGGTTTTAAAGGAAGATGCATTCAATAAACTGCTGGAAGTAGGGCCGGGCGCCGGGGCATTGACAAAATACCTAATGGATATGCCCGGGGTTGAACTCAAGGCGGTGGAACTGGATGAAGAGAAAGTGATATACCTCTCAAAGAAATATCCTTCCCTGAAAGATAAACTGATCCACCAGAGTTTCCTGGAAATGGATAAGCCATTTGATGGACCGTTTACGGTGATCGGTAACTTCCCGTATAATATCTCCACCCAGATCCTGTTCAAGCTGCTTGAATGGAAGGATGACGTGCCCTGTATCATCGGCATGTTCCAGAAAGAAGTGGCAGAAAGGGCGGCGTCAAAAGAAGGCAGTAAGGTGTACGGGGTGTTGAGTGTACTGGTACAGGCTTATTATGAAGTGGAATACCTGTTTGCCGTAAGTAACAACTGTTTTGATCCGCCCCCGAAAGTGCAAAGCGGTGTTATCCGGTTAAAAAGAAAAAGATCCCCCCTGGGTTATAAGAGTGAAAGGGCTTTTTGGGTACTGGTGAAAACCGCTTTTAACCAGCGGCGTAAAACCATGCGTAATGCGGTAAAGTCCCTGTTTGATGCAGCAGTATTGCAGGATGAATTGTTTTCCCGCCGGGCAGAAACACTAAGCGTGGAAGAATTTGCTTCACTTACGTTTCGTATGAAATAAAAAGCCGCCTCGCTTTTGGCGAGACGGCTCTCCTGTTTTATCATCCTCATGCCTTATTTTTTCAGATTCATGCTCCGGTTAATGGTAAAGCCAAATGCAAAATTCCCGTCTTTCATCCGGCTGTTGTTCCTTGCCAGCTGATCAATGGCAGATGCATCGGTTGTGTTGCCCACATAAAACTGGAACAGGTGGGTGCCGGTACTGATCTCAACGCCGAGAGAAAGCAGGTCGGGTTGATAGTTGGTGATCGTGCCGTTCTTACTGATCAGGTTCTCGTACATGTTAAACTGCCTGGAATATTCCATGGTAATATTCAACTTGCTGGTTGCTTTGTATTTCCCGGCTATGCCCATGGAGAATACCTCATTGCTGTTGTTGATGCCGTAGGGAACCACGTTGAAGTGTATCCAGGTAGGCATCAGTTGCAGGGAGAATTTATTGGAGAACTTCCGGGCTATCAGTAGCTGGTTCATGAATGCAAACCGGTTGGCACTGAAATCAATATCCGGGTCCTTGGCGGTATTCACATGGGCCATGGAATACCATGCGACAGAAACGGGGATATTCTTTAAGCCTGTTTGCTGGCGCAGAATCCTGAACTTAAGAAATCCTTCATACCTGGACCTGCCGGCAGCAGCCACCCCAACATTCAGCCAGTCCAGCGCTGAATAATCAAAAGACATATAGGTATTTGCTACCCCGGAGTTGATACCGAAAAGCTGCGCAAGGTTTTGAGAACCGGCGTCTTTGTTCCACAGGTAACTGAAGTGGTGCGAGATCAGGAATTGCAGGTTGCCTTTACTTACGGACTCCACGCTCTGCATATTGATGATCTTGGTGGCGTTGAATGTTGCCCTTGCGAATTTTTTTGCGGGAGCTTCTTTCTTTTCTGTTTCGGTTACTTCCTGTGCCAGCAACTGGGTGAAAAGGCCAAAACAAAGAACAAAGGCCGCTAATATCTTTTTCATAATGATTTTATTTACGTTAATTATTGGTATGTTTCATTACTGGTTACCGTTTTACTGAGGCTGTCCCTGGGCGATCCACTCTTTGATCTTGTTGGATGTACAGGTGGTTAAGCTCAACGATCCTCCTTTATGACCCTGGGCGCCACCGGTATTTGCCATAATGGTCAGGGCATTTTTTTCTGCCACCAGTTTGTTGTAGTCAAGAGCCAACGCAATGCCTCCGTGGCAGGTTGCGCCTTTACAACTGGAATTATAGATCGGTAATATGTCCCGTGTATAGGTAATGGTTCCTGTTACGGTACAGCCTGAACCATCATCGTAAGGATCTCCCTGTGCGATCCACTTCTTGATGATATCCCTTTCGTTGGGTGCAAATTCAATACCGCCGCCTCCGGGGTGTTTGCCTACGAGTCTCGACATGGTATCCAGGTATGCCCTTCTGCCCAGGATAGCATCATAAAAGATCACGTTGTTTTTCGGATCAGAAAAAAGCACGGCACGTATGGTTGCACCGGACGTGTTATGGCATCCGCAGGGGGCAGCTGTTACAATGGGAACCACTTCCTGCCGGAATGAAACCCTTGGTACCGCTAAAATGTCTTCTTTATTTTTATAGCAGGATGACAGGAAATAAATGGTCATCGAGAAAGCCATGGCTGCTAATATGATTGTTTTTTTCATAAACTGAAGTTTTTGAATGATTTGATGTTGATCATGGTTTGATGAAGTTTCCGGATTTTGCGTATTTGAAGATGCCGGCATTTGTAGGTCCGTATTTCCAGACATCCGGAATATTCGGGTCAGCAAAGTACCAGGCTTTTATCAGGGCAACTTCAGATGGCTTGGCACCTCCGTCATCATATGCCATATTACCGCTCTTACTTTGTGCCACACCCGTACGTACGTTGTGGTAGATAAGCGTTGAATCCATGCGCCGGATGAAATTATCATTGCTGTTCAGGTAATCGCCCTTAACATAGTATTGCTTCAGTGTGACCGGGTCGGTGTATTGAACAGAAGTATTACTGCGTACACTTTTTGGATACAATATATCCAGTATGATATCGTCGTAACTCTGTAACGGACCCCGGGTGCTTTGTGATGATACAGGAGTGGTATAGGTTTTATAGGGCCTGAAACTTGCGAAAGCCACTGTATCAGAATAGAATTTTTTAACACTGTCCTTGTAGGATGTCCAAACCTGGTCTAACAGATTTTTATTGATAAGCTGGCAATAAATGGTCGCTACACCGGTTATGGGATTGATATAAACGTATTGTGAGGTATCTGCTGCGGTCAAACCGGGCACCAAACCTTTCCTGGCCCATCCGCCGGCTGCGGTAGCCTGGCTGTGGCAATTGGCCGATGCACAGCCATCTACGATCATCCGTATGGCAGCAGGCCGGAAGTCTGCCAGGTTGGGCTTCTCTTTTGCCCCGTTCCTGATCCAGTTATAAATAATTCCTTTGTCGGTTGTGTTCAGCTCATGGTTGGAATTTACCGGCGGCATTGCTTTATCAAAATCATTGGTGGTGATATAGTCCCACAGTTTGCTGCTTTCCGGGCTTCCGGGGCTTACATACTTCATGATGTCGGTATACGTGTCGAATTTAGGGGCGATCGGCCCGCCGTGACAATTGGAAGTGCCGCAGTATTCATGAATAATGGTTTGAACCCCCCTGAATTTCATCACGTCATTTACATCAGGTGTTGCATCGGCGGGGTTAACGGTATTCGACTCATAAAATGCAGCAAAGACCGTTGAATCGGCAGTGCCTGTAAATGACCTGTTCAGTCCTTTGATTATGTCACCTTCCTTTTTGCACTGCAAAACAGATGCAGAAACAAACATGACTATAAAAAAGAGTGTGATTGATTTGATTAGCGAGATCTTTTTCATAATAATTAGTTTACTTATTGAATGTTGATACAGGGATGATTTTTGCTGTAATCAGGGTTCAAATCTATCAAGGGACACTTTACAATTTCATGACAATACACCATGGGCAGGATGATCTTAATCATGGGGTGAATAGTTTAAAATCATGAAATCAATAATAAGGTCCAGATAAATTGCACTTGTTTTTTTTACCAGCAAGTATTGAATTACAAATAAATATTTATTTATATGCGAAAAAATAAAAAGACGAGTGATAAATCCCGCCGGTGGTTTTTATCGCTGTTTACATTGTCTGATGACAATGCGGGAAATAGTGAAAAAGTAAAAATGCTTACAGCGGATGGGAAACTGGTGGAGATAGATAAAGCTGTTTTGGAGGAAGTGTCTAAAAAACAAAAGTCTACCAATAAGGAGATCTACGACTGGATGCAAAATCCTTCAAAAAGAAAATTATAGTTGATCCTTTCAAAACCAACTGAATCATGAAAGAACAAGACAATATACAGGATAATGGCAGGCGGGGATTTATAAAAAATGTTGCTGTTGCAACAGTGGCAACAGCTGCTTGCGGCAGTTTATCCTGTTCCTGCAATTCAAAAACACCGGTAATACCGGAAAAGGTAAAACTGCTTTCACCCGATGGCGAAATTGTTGAAATTGATTCTGCGTACCTCAATCACCAGGAGAACATGGCCGTTTTATCGCAGCATGAACAAAGGGTTGGTATGCCCGGAAAGAAATTTGTGATGGTGGTGGACCTGGCCCGTTGTAAAAATGCACGTAAATGTATTACTGCCTGTCAAAAACACCACTACCGTTCAGAAGATAAAGAATGGCTTACTGTAAAACTGCTAAAGGATAGTGACAAAGGCGCTCCGTACTGGTTCCCCAAGCAGTGTTTTCATTGCGACAATCCTCCCTGTGTGAAGGTTTGCCCGGTGGATGCCACTTATAAAAGGCAGGATGGGCTGGTGCTGATAGATAACGAAAGATGTATTGGCTGTAAATTCTGTATGGCAGCCTGTCCCTATTCTACCCGTGTATTTAACTGGGATGAACCCGAAATATCCTTTGATATAAAGGATCTTCCATACAATGCAGAAACAGGCGTGCCTGCCAAAGTGGGTACCGTTGAAAAATGCGATTTCTGCCCGGACAGGTCAAGAGAAGGATTACTGCCACCTTGTGTGGAATCCTGTCCGAACGGAGTTTTTTATTTTGGAGATGTAAATGAAGATGCTGTTTGTAATGGGGAAGAGACGGTAAGTTTTACCCAGTTGATAAAAGACCGTGCCGGTTACCGGTTTCTGGAAGAACTGGGAACCAAACCAAGGGTTTATTACCTGCCTCCGAAAGAAAGACAGTTTCCTGTAGAACGGGGATATGAAGACCTGCCTGATGACATTAAAGCAAGGTTTAAAGATATCATGGAGGCTGAGAAAAAATAATCCTGCAAAAGGATATTATGATCATTATAAAGTGAAAATTTTATGGAACTCAATACTTACCAGCAGAAAGCTTTCGACTACCAGCGCCCTAATATTGAAAAGTTTGGAAAAAAGAATTTGATCTGGAGTATTTTCTTTTTGATCTGCATACTGGTTGGCCTTTATGCTTTGTACCTGCAAATTGCCAAAGGGCATGGTGTAACCGGTATGCGGGATAATGTAGTGTGGGGGCTTTTCATTGTAAACTTTATCTTTTTTATAGGGCTCAGTTATGCTGGGGCAATCATCGGGGGGGTACTGCACCTTTCAAAAGTGCCCTGGGGTAAGCCCATTGTGCGGCTTGCACAAATGATGACACTTATCTCTGTAATAGTAGGCCCCATATTTATTTTATTATGTGTAGGCCGTTTCGACAGGTTGCATCACCTCTTTATTTATCCACGCATTCAATCTCCCATGACATGGGATGTGATGGCTGTGCTTACTTTTTTTGCCGGCGCTGTATTGTTTCTGTACATGGCCCTCATAAAGGATTTTGCCGTATACCGCGATGCCAAAATGAATATTCCGAAATGGAAACAAAAACTGTATAAAATTTTAGCCATCGGTTACCGCGGAGCAGCCAGCCAAAAAAGGCATTTGATCATTTCGCAAAACCTGCTGGCCATAATCATGGTACCCTTATCTATAATTGTATCATCTATTCTCTCCTGGATATTTGGAATGACACTGCGGCCTGGCTGGCATAGTACCATCTTTGGCCCTTACTTTGTTTTAGGAGCCCTATATTCCGGATGCGGAGTTTTGATCGTTGCCATGTGGGTGTACAGGAAAATGTATAAACTCGAAAACTATTTTACAGATAAACATTTCTCCTACCTGGGTTACGGTATGATGGTGCTTGGAGCCGGCTATGGCTATTTTACTTTTTCAGAATATTTTACAAATTGGTTTGGCTCTGCTAAATGGGAGAGTGAGGTAATTAATAAACTCTTTAGTTTTCATGAATACGGCGGATGGACATTATTTGCCAATCTTGCCGGTATCGCCTTACCGATAATGATCGTAGCAATTCCTGCCACCAGGAAACCTTTATGGATAACAATAAGTGCATTTGTGATGGTTATTGCACTGTGGGTTAAGCGTTACCTTATTATTGTACCAACGCTTGAAACACCGGCAGTACCCATACAGGATACCAGGATGGAATTTGTAAAATACAGCGCTACCTGGCCTGAATGGGCGCTTACCATTGCCGGAATTGCATCATTTCTTTTATTTTTTACAATCATCTCAAAATTTGTAACAGTGGTGCCGGTATCTGGCCTGGAAGAAGTTAATTTTCCGCATGAACCTCATCATCACCCTGTTGATACCTTGAATGATGAAACAAAACCTGCTTAAAAGAAATTTTATGAAAGAAGAACGTATAAAAAACAGAATCAGGATTATACTGATGTTTGTAATGTTGATGTTGTTGTTTACCCCGGTAACGGTTATTGCCCAAACAGACAGTACAGCAATTAAAGAAGCAACTGCTAAGGAAGCAGCAGCTTTAATAGCCCCGGCCCTTGATTTTATTGTGGTGCAAAAATCTGACAGCAGTATAGATTTAAAAGCAGCAATACGAGCTAAAATAAAAGGATCAGCTGTAAAGTTTCCGCTTTTAAAGGTTAGTTTTTTCCAGGTAAGTGATACTGCTGAAAAAAATCTTGGTTTTGTAATAACTGACAAAAACGGCAAGGCCGTACTTAATGTGAAAGAAACCGCATTAATTATGGCTAAAGACGGCAGTTTGAATTTTAAAGCCTCTTTTGCAGGAAATAAACAAATGGAACCGGCTGATGGCGAAATGACCGTAAAAAGAGGAATGCTGCAGATAACACCGGTGAAAGAAGATTCGCTGTTAACGGTTAAAGTAAATTTCATTTCTCCGGTTGTTGGGATAGATTCAGCGAAAAAGGACCTGGTAATCGGCATATTTGTAAAACGTACCTTCGGGCCATTGAAAATTGGAGAAGGTACTACAGATGAGAATGGAGAAGTGACTGTAGAGGTGCCCAACAACCTGCCGGGAGATGATAAAGGCAATATTACATTACTGGCAAAGCTTGATGAAAATGAAACTTTCGGAAATATGGAAGCCAGCGCTGTTCAAAAATGGGGCTTGCCTGTATCTGTAAAAATAGAGGAACAACCCAGGGCTTTATGGAGTGCTCATCCCCCGATATGGATGCTGGTTACATTTATTGTATTGATGGTTGTTGTATGGGGCCACTTTATTGTAATTGTTTATGAATTGTTCAGGCTCAGAAAAGAAGAACCTGAGCTGGAAAAACCGGTAACCAACCATTAACAAAAGTTCTTGATTTTTTATATACCTTTATTTCTGATTAACGACTAAATTTAAAAGCATGAAAAAGAAATTTTCAGTCATCCTTGCAGGTTTTTTGGGTCTATTCCTAATGGCTTTTGTTACAAAAGAATCTTTTCAGAAAGAATGGAAAGTGCCTGATGCAGACAAAAATAAAGTGAATCCTCAAAAAGCCGATGCAGCCTCTCTTGCAAATGGAAAAACATTGTATAATACGCATTGTAAATCATGCCATGGCAACAAAGGGAAGGGAGATGGACCCAAAGCTGCACAACTGGATACAGAAAGCGGAGATTTTACGTTGGCCTCTTTCCAGGCACAAACCGATGGAGCTTTATTTTATAAAACCAAAGTTGGCCGAAAAGACATGCCTTCTTACAAAACTAAAATACCGGATGCCAATGATATGTGGGATGTTGTAAATTATATGAGAACATTTAAATAGCCCGGTACATTTTAATGATTGATTGCTAAAAAAAGTTCACCTGCAGTAAACAGGTGAACTTTTTTTTGAGAGGCATGCAGCAATCCGGGTAAAGATGCAATCTGTAAATCTGCAATCCGGGGCTGACCGCTTACTTTAAAATGCACAACATGAAAACTGGTGCTTTTTCCATTTTAATTCTTATTTCAATACTGGCTTTTGCTGCATCCTGCAATACACCCAGGTATATTTACAGTCCTTCTGCCCATAATGTGCCGGTACTCACCAAAAAGGGCGACAGCAAACTGGGTGCTGTTTATTCCACCAACTTAACCGGTGAAGAAAAGCGGGATGGCGAACTGTTCGATAACCGCAGCCGGGGCGTGGATGTACATGGTGCTGTAGCCATCACCGAGCATTTTGCCATACAGGGCAGTTATTTCTACCGCTGGGAAAAAACCACCGGTGGCAGCGATACGTCAACGATACGATACAACAGGAACCTGGCCGAGTTGGGACTTGGGTATTATATCCCGATGAATGAAAGAAAGAATGTCATTTTCCAGTTATTTGCAGGGGCAGGCCTGGGAAAATTCAGCATTGCAGACCGGTCCATTTACGGGTACTATTTTCACGACGTAAACATTACGAAAATTTACCTGCAGCCGGCATTCATTTTCCGCAGCAAGGGAAGTTTCAGCAGTTCCATCTCATTGCGGAGCAGCATCCTGGAATACAGTAAAATAAGAACCAGTTATTCTTCCAGCCAGTTGAATGATTATAACCTGGACAGCCTGAATAACCGGGCCAAACTGTTTTTTGAGCCTGCATTTACCGGCAGTTTTGGTTTCAAAGACCTGCCGGGCCTCCGCATTGAATTCCAGGGAGGACTTTCCTTCCTGGCATCCCGTAAATACATCGACTACCGGATCGTGAACTTTTCGGTGGGAACCTGGATCGACATCGGCGCCATGGTCCGGGGAAACAAGTAATAGCGGTACCAATCCCGGTTGACTTATTCCAGCCTTTAATTTGTAATTTTACCACCAGATCGCCGGCTCACCCGCTAAGGGGAAGCGGAGAAAAACTGCTGATTTATGTCTTACACTCCCCGGAATAAAGTACGAATTGTAACCGCTGCCAGTTTATTCGATGGCCACGACGCCGCTATCAATATCATGCGGCGTATCATGCAAAGCAAGGGTGCCGAGATCATACACCTGGGCCATAACCGGAGTGTGCTTGAAATTGTGGAATGCGCCATTGAAGAAGATGTGCAGGGGATCGCCATTACCAGCTACCAGGGCGGGCATGTGGAGTTCTTTAAATACATGAAGGACCTGCTTGACCAGAACGGATGCGGCCATATTAAAATATTCGGCGGTGGTGGGGGAACGATCCTTCCTGCGGAAATTGAAGAACTGCATACCTATGGCATCACAAAGATCTATAGCCCGGATGATGGCAGGAAGATGGGGCTGGAAGGAATGATCGAAGATGTGGTCAGGTCCTGTGACTATGCCCTTAACGGGAACGGGGAATATAAAAAAACAATGACCCTTGGCGAAATAAAGGATGTACGGAGAGTGGCCCGGCAAATAACCAATGCGGAAAACGGGATCCCCACTGCTGCCAACGGACAACAGCCAACGAACAACAATATCCCGGTGTTGGGTATAACCGGAACAGGTGGTGCCGGAAAATCTTCCGTTACCGATGAGATCGTCCGCCGCTTTTTAAATGCCTATGCCGGTAAAACAATTGCTGTTATCTCAGTTGACCCATCCAAGAAAAAAACGGGGGGCGCTTTATTAGGCGACCGTATACGGATGAATTCCATTTCTTCACCCCGGGCTTATATGCGCAGCCTTGCTACCCGGGAAAGCGATAAGGCGCTGAGTGAGTATGTGCAGGAAGCGATCGATATCTGCAAAGCCGCCGGTTATGATTTCATCATCCTGGAAAGTGCCGGTGTGGGGCAAAGCGATGCCTCCATTTTAGATTACGTGGATATCAGCATGTACGTGATGACACCCGAATATGGCGCTGCATCGCAGCTGGAAAAAATAAACATGCTGGATTATGCCGATGTGGTTTGTGTAAACAAATTTGACAAGGCCGGTGCACTGGATGCCCTGCATGATGTACGCAAGCAATACAAACGCAACCATGGGTTATGGAATGCAAAAGATGAAGAATTGCCGGTGGTGGGAACCATTGCAGCACAGTTCAACGATGCCGGGGTAAATGAACTGTTTGAAAGGCTGATGGAGAAAGTGGCCGAAAAATGCAGCGTACGATTCCAGGGCGAGATAGTACATCATGCGCACACAAAGGATACGGCCAGCCAGTCAATGATCATTCCGCCAAAAAGGGTAAGATACCTGGCGGAAATAGCTGAAACCATTTCGGCTTATGATACATGGGTCATCGAACAATCGGCCATTGCAACAAAGCTTTACCAGTTGGAAGGCACCCTGGCATCGGTTTCAACCCTGTCGGCAGTTGCCAAAGAGGAACTGGAAAAAATAAAAGGATCATTTGAAGAACAACTGCATGCCGAATGTAAAAAACTGATCCGGTCCTGGCCGGAAACGTTGAAGCGGTACCAGAAGGAATTTTACGAATTCAAAGTGAGGGATAAGGTCATTAAACAACCCCTCACGTATAAAAGTTTATCAGGTACCAGCATTGCGAAAGTCATTCTTCCAAAGTACAAAGACTGGGGCGACATACTGAAATGGCAACTGCAGGAAAATGTGCCTGGCGAATTCCCTTATACCGCCGGTGTATTTCCTTTGAAGAGGGAAGGGGAAGACCCCACAAGAATGTTTGCCGGGGAGGGCGGGCCGGAAAGGACCAACAGGCGTTTTCACTATGTAAGCCTGGGCCAGCCAGCCAGGCGGCTCAGTACGGCATTTGACAGTGTTACCTTGTATGGCGAAGACCCGGATCACCGCCCCGACATTTATGGCAAAGTGGGTAACAGCGGGGTAAGCATTGCAACGGTGGATGACGCAAAGAAACTCTACAGCGGTTTTGACCTCTGCGATCCAAAGACCTCGGTGAGCATGACCATCAACGGGCCTGCACCCATGCTGCTCGCATTTTTTATGAATGCAGCCATTGACCAGCAGTGTGAAAAATATATCCTGGAAAATGATTTACGGGATGAGGTGAACAGGATCATCGAATCAAAATACGGTATCGACTCATTGCCGAAATACATCGGTATAGACGGGAAGGCCATCACCCCGGCAAAAGGAAACTTCATGGGTTCGTTGCCAGAAGGGAATGACGGGCTGGGCCTGCGCCTGCTGGGGCTGAGCGGGGAAGATGTATTGCCTGCCGATGTGTATGCACAGATAAAGGCCAGGGCGCTGGCCACCGTGCGGGGAACCGTGCAGGCCGATATATTGAAAGAAGACCAGGCGCAAAACACCTGCATCTTCAGCACCGAGTTTGCACTGAAACTGATGGGGGATGTGCAGCAGTATTTCATACAGCACAAAGTGCAGAATTTTTACAGCGTAAGCATCAGCGGTTACCATATTGCTGAAGCAGGGGCCAACCCGATCACCCAACTGGCATTTACGTTGTCCAATGGATTCACCTACGTGGAATATTATTTAAGCCGCGGCATGCACATTGATGATTTTGCTCCCAACCTTTCTTTCTTCTTCAGCAATGGCATGGACCCTGAGTATAGTGTGATAGGCAGGGTGGCCCGGAGGATCTGGGCAAAAGCCATGAAGAATAAATACGGGGGCAATGACCGCAGCCAGAAACTGAAATACCATATTCAAACCAGTGGCCGCAGCCTGCATGCACAGGAAATTGACTTCAACGATATCCGCACAACCCTGCAGGCGCTTTATGCCATCTACGATAACTGTAATTCTTTACACACCAATGCATACGATGAGGCCATCACCACGCCTACTGAAGAAAGTGTACGCAGGGCAATGGCCATCCAGTTGATCATAAACCGGGAACTGGGCACGGCCAAGAATGAAAATCCCAACCAGGGTTCCTTCCTCATTGAAGAACTGACCGACCTGGTTGAAGAAGCCGTGATGACCGAATTTCACCGCATTACAGAAAGAGGCGGTGTGCTGGGTGCCATGGAACGCATGTACCAGCGCAACAAGATACAGGAGGAAAGCCTTTACTACGAAACACTCAAGCATACCGGCGAATATCCCATTGTGGGGGTGAACACATTCTTAAGTAAGAACGGTTCGCCTACCATACTGCCAACGGAAGTCATCCGCAGCACTACGGAAGAGAAAGAGAACCAGATCAATGCATTAAAGACATTCCACCAGCGTCATGCTGATAGATCGGCTGCCATGCTCAAACATTTGCAGCAGGTGGCTGTCAGTAACGGCAACCTGTTTGCCGAACTGATGGAGACGGTAAAGTGCTGTTCTTTGGGCCAGATCACGAATGCCTTGTATTCGGTGGGAGGCCAATACCGGAGAAATATGTAACCAAAATTGAGTTTGATGCCTGACAAAGCATTTACCGGTTTATGGATTGGTAATAAAAAAACCGGAACAAATTGTCCCGGTTCATTTGAAAAAGTTTTTATCTGCTTAAAGGTATTATCATCGAAATTTTAAACTGCCTGGTACGGTTATGTACAAACCCGTTTTGTAAACCCGGAATTGAAATATTCTCTGTAGATGTTTTTAATTTCATTCCCCTGGCTTCCCGTTTCAGTTCTCTTGCTTTTTTAGAGAAATGGATACTGGTTAATGCAAGGCCCAATCCAACCACAGTGCCAACAGCACCAACAACGATTTCGGTGGTATATTTTTTATCTTCATAACCTATGATATACCCGTTGTTATCATAAATTGCCCATCTATCTCCCAAATCATTTTGAATCAATCCGTAAATTAAAGTACCAATACCACCGGCAGCTATAACAGGGCCGGTTGCAACAAGCACCGTACTTGTAGTTCTGGCTTTGCGGGATTTGTTCATTAATTCATCATAATCGCTCCCGTTTTGTGCAAAGCTTACAGCGGTAACCAGTAAAAGGGTCAGAAACGTAAATAAAGTTTTCATGTGTGTATTTTTTGTTTAAAATACAAAGGTATATGGAAACCTGGTCAACTTATTAATCGGATAAATATGTAATTACAAAGGTTTCCCGCTTTCCAGTGTTTTGATGGCGTCTTCAATTATCTTTTTAACACCTGCATTAGGTGCCTGCACAACCGCCTTTCTTGCATACATTAATGCTGTTTGCAGATCACCCATGGCAGAGTAGCCCCTCGTCATACCTGCAGCAGTTGGCCAGGCGCCATTGGTTTTTTATTCCAGTTCCTGGCAGAAAAAACCGGCATTGACCAATAGTTGTTCAATTTCCCCGGTGGAGATATTTTCCGAAACCACCCGCAGCACATTGTCCCGGTCATGCAGGTCAACATTCCACTGCAGTATCTGCGGGTGATGATCCAATGCAGGCATCACACTGCTGATGTGGGCTTCATTGCAGAGGTTGGTCTTAAAAACAAGTATTTCCATAGCAGTTACTTTGCATACCGGTTATATATAGCTCAGGTGCCGGTCATTCTGAGGCCATGCCGGATGATCGTGTTTCGGAAGCGGATGGCATTTTCCACCTTCCGCCGCAGCGGTTCTTCCATTCGGCTTTGAATTTTTCACGTTCCTCGGGGGTCATGGTATCCCAACGCTGTTTCATTTTCTCTTTCCAGGCCGGGCTGCCCCTCCAGCGGCCCCCTCCGCCAAAACCGCCGAACAGGATCTTACTCAGCAATAATATTCCCAACGCCTGTATGAATGTGATGGATTTAACCCCCAGCACCGCCGGTAAGATGGCATTCCATAAGCCCATAACGAGCAGGCCGAATAATACCACCGCAACGCTGCCGAATAGTAATATCAACAATCCTTTTTTGATCCAGAATTTTTTCATTGTATTTGTTTTTGAGCCACGAATTACACGAATGATCACTAATGAATCCGCGTTAAATATTCGTGTTCATTTGTGCTATTAGTGGCTGATTTTTTTAATAGTTTAATAATTCGTCCTTCAGTACCTGCAGCCGTTCCCGTAAATGCAATACCGCATACCGTTTGCGGCTGATAAGTGTGGCCACACTTTCCCCGGTTTGTGCTGCTATATCTTTAAAAGGTATTCCTTCAATTTCGTTTTGTACAAACACGTCCCGTTGGGCAGGGGGCAATTCATCCAGTGCCTGTTGCAGTTCTTCCCAGAAGAGATTCCGAAGGTATTCGGTTTCGGGGGTGGAATCGGCAGGCAACAGCATTTCCCTCCCGTCAAAATGGTCTTCCTCTGTTTCGGCGCCATGCAACACATCATCTGCCAGCGGAAGTTTATGCTTGCGGTAATTGTCGATGATCTTATTCCGGGCCACCCGGTAAAGCCAGCTGGTGGTCTGCTCGATGGGTTCCCGGTTGCCTGCAAACTGGTAAAAAACCTCCTGCAGTATGTCTTCTGCATCCTCGGTGCTGGCCACCCGCTGCTTGATAAACCCAAAAAGCCGGTTGCTGATTGATTTGATGGTGTTGGTAATATTTTTATTACGCGCTGCAGCCATTTCCATTGCTATCGTCATCTCGTTCCCTGTTTATATGTCCGGAGACGAACGGAAGACGCTTATATTTTAAGGAGGGACGATATTTTTAAAAAAACATCAGTAGGTTGTTGTCATGTCCTCGTCCACGCAAATGATAAAATCGGCCTTGCCCTTATTTTCAGCCAGTAACGCTTTTATGTTCTTCTGCGATACGGTGCTGATGGTGGCAATATTCAGTTCCGGCTTCTTTTTTTTCAGGTACCAGTTGATGCCATCGAAATTATCTGAATGATAGGCCCCGTTGTAATGAATGAATAAAGCGCCGGGTTTAAAATTCTGCAAAATGAAATAAGCCATAGTGGCATCCTTACTTGCCTGGGCCTTGGGCATATTGGCGCTGGCATGGCCGCCCATCATCTTCAGCATGTTCACATAGCCAGGCAGGGTGGAATCGTAGTCCATAGGCAGGGGTGCCATCCACGCTTTTTCTTTTGCCGGTAAAGTATCCAGGGCCTCAAATCCTTTTTTAGAAACCAGGGAAGCATAGCGCCGGGGGATATTCGTGGCAATAAACGGCGCTTTTATCTCTTTGGCAAAATTCACAATGGGAGCATAATCGGTTTTGTAATTGTTCCAGAGCCGGGCAGTGGAATCAAGCCCTTTGGCCGTGATCCTTCCCTCCAGGTAATTATTCAATGCGGGCTGGTTATCCGCTTCAAACATTTCGGCGCCAAAAATGAGCTCTCTTTTTTCCTTCAGGTCTTTTGCCACCGTTAATTCAAGCCAGTGGGAGATCGGGTTGTTATGAAATTCGCCAAACAGTACAATGTCTTTTTTGGCCAGCTGCTTCATCATTTTTTTGTAGGATACTTTTTTACCATCAGCATCATACAGCACGTATGCAGGTTTTTGCTGGGCAAAGAGTATGTTTACCGTCAAGAGCATCGAAAGGAAAAAGAAGTATTTTTTCATACATGGGATTGAAACGGAAAGGTAAAGAGAATAGCTTACTTGGCCGGGAATAAATGCTGAATTTGTTGTGTAACTTTCAGCTTCAATAATAATGATATATGCTTTTTAAAAAAATGATCCCTGTTTTCCTGCTCCTCTTACTGGCCAACGGCTGCAGCAACAAATATGCACCTGCCAACCGCAGCTATAAAAAGCAGGCAAAGGCTTTTGCCAGGGAGCTGAAAAAGCAACCGGCACATATCGACAGTGTACTGATGGCTTCCTCCTGGGTGGGTACCACCAATTTCGGAATGCGTAAACCAAACTTTGTCATCATCCATCATACCGCACAGAATGCATGTGACTCTACATTACGGACCTTTACCCTGCCCCGTACCCAGGTAAGCGCCCATTATGTGATCTGCAAAGATGGTACGGTGCATCACATGCTCCATGATTACCTGCGGGCATGGCATGCGGGCAGCGGCCGGTGGGGGAATGTAACGGATGTGAATTCTTCTTCCATCGGTATTGAACTGGACAACAATGGCTTTGAACCTTTTGCCGAAGCGCAGATAAACAGCCTGCTGCAGGTTTTACGAACACTCAAAAAAAATTACAGCATACCTGAGGCCAATTTCATCGGCCACGCCGATATTGCACCAAAAAGAAAGGTTGACCCTAACCGCTACTTTCCGTGGCAGCAGTTGGCAAATAACGGTTTTGGTTACTGGTATGATACCGCCAATGTAAAGCTGCCGGAGAATTTCAACGCCATGCAATGCTTACGGATCATCGGGTACGACACCAAGGATCCGGTTGCGGCCATCAAAGCCTTTAAATTACATTTTATACAACAGGATTCCGTGGCCATACTGAATGATGCAGATAAAAAGATCATTTACGACCTGTATAAGAAATATTGACCAGGCCAAGGTCCGCAGGACCGGCATTTTGGTAATGAACAAAATAATAGATACTGAATTTTCAATCAGCGGTTGAAATATTTTCCTACCACCGGCAACTTAGCCAGTTCCTTCGCTTCGATCCTGGCCACGAACCAGGCGAAGAGTATAAAAAGCAACAACCCGGTGCTTATGGAGAAAATCAGCGAGCCGGAAATGAATTTTAGCAGGCCCAGGTGAACCAGGTAGATGAGTACCACCAGCGTTAAATAGGCAATCAGTTTCTTTACGGCATAGGGTACCGGGTAATATTTCTGTCCCAGCAGGTAGCTGCTTATCATCATGAATAAATAGCAACTGAAAGTGGCAATGGCTGCACCGGTATAATGCATTACCGGAATGAGTACGATATTCAGTACGATGGTGATCACAGCGCCAGCCACTGTTATGACAGCCCCATACGTATTTTTATCCGTAAGCTTATACCATACGCTGAGGTTATAATAAATGCCCAGGAAAATATTGCCCAGGGCCAGCAGGGGCACTACTTCCAGACCCTCTGCCCAGCGTGGATCTGCAAAGGTCGTAAAGATCCAGCGGAATACATCCAGGAATAACCCGATGAACAAAAACATAAAGCAACAGGCGATCACAAAGAATTTCATCACCCGGGCATAGGTCTTTTGGGCATTCTCATCTTTGCTGTTGTTAAAGAAGAAAGGTTCTGCTGCCATGCGGAATGCCTGAATCATGATGGTGATGAGCAAGGCAATGCGGAAGATGTTGGCGAAGATACCCAGTTCATGATTGGCCTGTTGCATGGGAAGATCGACCACGTGGCGGTAGATCAGCCGGCTGAGCACATCATTGATCATTCCTCCCAAACCAACAATGATCAACGGCGCACTGTACCGCATCACTTCCTTCCACAGCCTGGTATCGAAATGAAAGCGGACCTGTTTTATCTCTTTGGAAAGGATCAGCAGCGTAAAGAGGCTCCCGCAAAGATTGCCCAGCAGGTAATACCCCAATCCAAAGTCCTTATTGTAAATGAATTGAAGAAAATGATCCGGGTTTGAACGTACCATTACGGGTACGATGCCCAAAAAGAAAATAACAACAAACAGGTTGATCACAATGCCCATTACCCGGGCAAATGCATAACGCCTGGGCCGGTTTTCCTGCCGCAGTTTGGCAAAGGGCAAAGTGTTCAGGTTATCTACGGCGATGATGGCTGCCATCCACAGAATATAATCGGGATGTTCCTGCAGGTCGGTGGCCGAAACCAGCACATCCTTGCACAGGACAAGCAGCACCGTGAAAAATATACTGCTGAATAAAAGGGATAGCGAAAGGGTGTTGTAGAGCTTTTGTTTATCGTGGGTTTGGGAAAAACGGAAATACGCTGTTTCCAGGCCGTAGGCATATAATACATTCAGAAAAGGGATGATCGTGTAAACCTGAACCAGGTCCGCTGTTTTTTCCGGCAATGCGATAAAGAACGGCAATGCCATATTCATCAGGTAACCGAGGAAGCGGCTGGCAATGGTGGGTATACCATACCATAAAGTTTGCCCTGCTAATTTTTTAATGCCGCTCAATGATGTCTGTGATTTAAGTTCAAATTTACCTTTATAATTTCAATTCAGGCAAATTACAAGGAGGGGTTCTGTGATAAAATTTATCTTTGACAAAAGTAATTACCATGAAAAGAATACTTGTATGTATAACGCTTCTTGTTTTGAGCGGAGCCAGCATCGCTCAATCGTCCGTTACTACCGTTGAACATCAGAAAATGACCCGGGAGGCCATTGTGAATGATGTTCCGTTTTCAGAAGACGTGATTGTGGAAGCCATCAAAGACACGCTGCAGAAACTGGGTTATAAAGGAAAGGACAGTAAAGGGTTCACGGTTTACCGCGACGTTAAATTACCTGCATTGGGAAGCGATACCTACGACCTTTACTTTGTGGTTGATAAGAAAAGTAAAAAGGAGAAAGAAGTATCCCGGGTTACCATGATGGTTTCGAAAGGAGCGGAAAATTTTATCACAGAAAAAGCGGACCCGGGGCTGATTCATAATGCGAAAAACTTTCTTAATCACCTGCATTATACCGTAGCCTCCTATCATCACTCTCAAAAATTAGCCGGGCTGGAAGAAGTGGTGAGTAAGATCGAGAAGAAGATAGCCATCCTGGTAGAAGAGGCCGATGACCTGGAGAAGAAAAAGAAAAAGCTGGAGAAGGAGATAGAGGACAATATCAAAGAACAGGCCGATCAGCAGAAGGAACTGGAAAAACAACGCCAGGTACTGTCAACGCTTAAAGGAACGAATGGGTAACCGGGATCCTGGAAACTGTCTAAAAATGCCACATGGGTTTTCCGGTTGCAAATATGGCCGGTGTCCTCACCGGCCACGGCGGTCTGCTACGGTTAATGTCCCCGGGATTTTAGTGCGAGAAATACTTCACTTTCTCTGAGAACCGTGGATCACGGGTCATGGTTGTATCGGTGAGGGTGTTCAGGAAATAGATCAGTTCATTCTTTTCCTTGTTTGAGATGGCAATACGTTTTACCAGCAGGCTATCCAGTGTTGGCTGTGTGGTCAGGATGCCATTGCGGTAATGGTCTATTACAGCCCCCAATGAAAAAAACCTGCCGTCGTGCATATACGGGAAGGTGAGCATCACATTCCGCAGGCTGGGCACTTTGAATTTCAGGGAATCGGCTTTTTTGCCTGTTATCCTCATTCTTCCAAAATCATTTAAATAAGGGCTCACGGACAGGCCGTTGTTGCGAAAGCTGTGATCGGTGAACAAGGGTTCTTTATGACAGGCCGCACAGTTTGCTTTGAAGAAATTATAACCATTCTGTTCGCCGGGTGTAAAACTGGCTTCGCCCCGTTGCACTTTATCGTATTTGGAATTGGCAGAAATGATCGAACCGGTGAATTGTGCCAATGCCTTCAACATCCGCTGGCTGTTGATCTCAGAGCTTCCGAATGCGGCCCTGAACAGCCTTGGGTAGGCGGTATCTTTTTTCAGTTTCCGCAGAACACTGTCTAAGTTCTCCGCCATTTCATTGGGTGCAGTAATGGGGGAGAGCGGTTGCACTTCAATATGGTTTACACCTCCATCCCAATGAAATTTTGGCATCCACGCCAGGTTGAAAAGTCCGGGTGCATTGCGTGTGGTGAATGTGTTATTATACCCGTGGCTGAAATCATGATCATACGTGGCAAAGGCGCCAAACTGCTGGTGACAACCGGCGCAGGGGAAATTTCCATCCTTGCTTAAGCGGCCGTCATAGAATAATTTTTTGCCCAGTTGGAAGCCTTCTTCAGATAAACGGTTCCTGGCAAAGATATCTGTAGGTGGTTTGGGCCATCCTGCCGGTATTTTGAATTCGAGGTAAGTAGGTTTTGGACCCGGGGTTTGTGGTTTACGGCCTGCTCCCACAAATAAGGCAAACAATGCAGTGCCTGTACAAAGCAATATGATGATCCTTCGTTTCAGGATTAATGATTTATGATGTTCTTTATGATAAACATCTTGCTGTAGTTATCAGCAATTTTTTTTGCCGGTTCGCCCGGTGTGGTGCATACGGGGGTTTCGGATATTTTCAGGTCATTCGGATGCTGCCACCATGTATCAAGATCTGCTTCAATGATGATCTCGCTGGTTTTGCCTTCCCGTATATCCAGTACCATGCCGGCGGGAAAACCAAGCTTTAATTTCTTTACTACATTGTGTTCTCCCGAAAAACCACCAATATGGTATTCCACTTTGTTGTTAACCACTTTTGATTGCGGTGACCTGCCTTCCATTTTTGCCATCACATAACCGCTGTTCCAGGTCCAGAACATATCGTTCAGGGGATCCAGCGCCCCGGTTTGTGCCCCACTAACATTTTTCAGGCTATCCACACCCAGCGTGAATAAAAGGGAATGGTATGTATTTACGGTTGTCAAAAAAACAAAACTTAAAGAGACGGGGTTGCCTTCATCAACCAGGTGATAGCTGTCGGTCTCTTTAAAAATGCCGTCCGGAAATGCAACGGCCATATTACTGATGTAATACTTGAATTTTGTTATGGTATACGTTTCGGAGAAGGGGTTTGTATATACGGTGCTGTCCAATTGCACCGGCTTTCCCTTAACCGTATTTATAAAACGGATCTTCAGGGTGCCTGTTTGATAAACGGGCATGCCTGGTTTTTGAAAGCCGCTTAAACTCAAAACAACCAGCAGTAATAAGGGTGTGGAGCGGAACCTTTTCATTATACGTATTTGTTTACCAGCTTTCCCGGCTTACTTTTTTCCGGAAATCCTTCAGTGCACCGATCTTCTTTTTGATCTCGATCCGTTTCTCTTTTGATTCTTTGCTGGGTTTGGTGGCTTTCCTGGGTTTGGGTTTGATGAGGGCTTTGTTCACCAGCCCGTTCATCTTTTTTATCACCTGTTCCTTGTTGCTTAATTGCGAACGTTCGGTCTGGCTTTTCACCTGCAAAAACCCCCGGGCATTTATCCTGTTGATGAGTTTATCCTGCAGCATCATTTTCTGTTCATCCGTAATGAGCATTGAAGACCCGATATGCCAGTAACCTTCCACCATGGTCTCCACTTTGTTCACGTTTTGGCCGCCTTTTCCGCCGCTCCGGGCTGTTTTAAATTTTATCTCGTCAGATATGTCCGTCATCTTGTCAAATTTACGCAGAAAATGTACGATTTTGGGGCTGTATCCGTTTTATTTAAGGTTAATATTTCTGTAAGAACCAATTTTTGTACATTTTTGCAGGTAACCAACAGACAGGAAATGATCAAAGCCATTTACCAATCATTAGCAGAGCGTAAACAGCAGCATAAAAAATCATTTGCCGTACTCATCGACCCCGACAAGGTGAACGACAGCAATATGGAAAAACTCATTGAGCTTGCTGTGGATGCCCGGGTAGATTATTTGCTGGTGGGCGGAAGCCTGGTCATCTCCAATTACCTGGATGAATGTGTTCAGTTCATCAAACGCAGTTGCGGTATCCCTGTTATTCTTTTCCCCGGTAGTCCCAGCCAGGTGAGTAAATATGCCGATGCGTTGCTGTACCTGTCACTCATCAGCGGCCGCAATGCCGACCTGTTGATCGGGCAGCATGTTGTTTCTGCCCCCGTTGTAAGACAAAGCGGGCTGGAAATTTTACCTACCGGCTATATGGTGATCGACGGCGGGGCGCCCACCACGGTTTCTTATATCTCCAATGCAACTCCCATACCGGCCGATAAAAATGAGATCGCTATGTGTACGGCCATGGCGGGCGAAATGCTGGGCATGAAACTCATTTACATGGATGCCGGCAGCGGTGCCAAACGTGCCATATCGGAAGAGATGATCCGGCAGGTGGCAAATGTCATTGAAGTTCCATTGATCATCGGTGGTGGCATCGTTGAGCCTGAAAAAGCTTACCTCAACTGCAAGGCCGGCGCCGACGTTATTGTGGTGGGCAATGCCATAGAAAAGGATCCCAACCTTATAAAAGAAATGGCCGCTGCGGTGCATAGTGTACCTGTGAAGGCATGACCTGGTTTTTTACCTCCCTGTTTTAATCTTAGTGAAATTTATTTATCTTGGTATGCGGTTGACCGGTAACGGCTTCGCCATTTTAAATACGATTACTATGACTTATCCTGCTTCTGTAAATACTGCTGTGGTACAGCAATGGGTGACCGATAAACTCAACATCGAAAAAGTGAAAGAGCAGCTGGCAGCCCTGGGCTATGATGAAGAAGCGGTTTCCCTTCACCTGAAGGAGTTTAAAAAACTCAGGTATGGTAAAAGGCAGTTCACTGGCTTTGTATGCCTGGCTGCAGGAGCCTTTCTTGGTTTCATAAGTTGCGTACTCACGTTGATAAATCCTGTACCGGAATTATACAACTGGATCCTTTACGGACTTACTTCAGTAGCTGTTGTGGTGATCGTTCTGGGCTTATATTACCTGCTCGAATAGAACGAACTCATTATTACAGGCTCCTCCATACTTCCTTGTTATCCCTCCCGTCTCCCTTATCGGAGTCCCCACCCACCAGGTCTCCCTTGTCGGTATTCCCCAACACCGGATCCTCTGGTCGGTGTCCCCACCGACCGGAATGGTATAAGACCATATGACTGAATGAATTCATTGAATAGATCTGGTTTTTTATGCAACGCCCTCATAATTCTCACCAAAATTGAATGATATTTTTCTCCTAATCCGATGTCCCGATCAACGGGTGAGTATTTAATCAGTCGCCTAATTTTATCTCCCTGGCCGGTGTCCCCGCCGCCCGGATCGGAATTTTCATCAATGACCAACTTTTGTTTATAATGGGTATTGCTTCATACCAGGGACGGCGCAATTCATACACGGAATTAAACGAGGTTTATTTCTGGACGCTCACCATTAACCAATGGATCCATCTGCTGGGTACGGATGAGTACAAAATGCTGATCATGGAAAGCCTTAAGTGGTTGCACGCGAAAGAACTGGTCCGGATCTATGGATATGTAATAATGCCTAATCATATTCATTTGCTTTGGGAGCAATTAAAAATGAACGGGAAAGAGTTTCCGAAGAACAGTTTTGAAAAGTTTACTGCACACCGGTTTGCTAAAAAACTGGCGGATGAAGATATTTTCTTACTGCAACGGTTTTATGTTAAGGCAAGCGACAGGGCTTTTAATTTCTGGCAGAGAGATCCGTTGGCTATCCGGGTATTCAGCAGGGAGATGGCCGTTCAAAAATTGAACTATATGCATTATAATCCTTTGCAGGAACAATGGCGGTTTTGTATCTCACCGGATGAATACAGGTTTTCATCGGCTGGGTTTTATGAAAATAAGGAAGATGAGTTTGAGATATTGACCCATTACATGGAAGTCTTTTAAGGGTATTGTTCCGGTCGGTGGGGACACCGACCAGGGAAGTGGATGAGTTTGAGATATTGCCCTATTATATGGAAGTGTTTTAGTGATGTCATTCCGGTCGGTGGGGACACCGACCAGGGAAGTGGATGAGTTTGAGATATTGACCCATTACATGGAAGTCTTTTAAGGGTATTGTTCCGGTCGGTGGGGACACCGACCAGGGAAGTGGATGAGTTTGAGATATTGACCCATTACATGGAAGTCTTTTAAGGGTATTGTTCCGGTCGGTGGGGACACCGACCAGGGAAGTGGATGAGTTTGAGATATTGCCCTATTATATGGAAGTGTTTTAGGGATGTCATTCGGTCGGTGGGGACACTGACCAGGGAAGTGGATGAGTTTGAGATATTGCCCCATTATATGAAAGTGTTTTAGGGATGTCGTTCCGGTCGGTGGGGACACTGACCAGGTAAGTGGATGAGTTTGTGATATTGCCCCATTATATGAAAGTGTTTTAGGGATGTCGTTCCGGTCGGTGGGGACACCGACCAGGGAAAATCGATGAGTTAGTGATATTGCCCTATTATATGGAAGTGTTTTAGGGATGTTTTTCCGGTCGGTGAGGACACCGACCAGGGATCCTTCAATTCAGGCAGGCTCATCTGTACTTCTTACCTTTGCGGAAACAATCATTTTAATCTCCAGGCACCATGATCCGTCAATTATTTACAGCAGTAACAGTTTTTTTAAGCATATCCGTTTCCGCACAGGTAACCGATCACAAACCGGCCCAGTATAATATAAGCGGTACCCTTTGGCAGCAACAGAGTGGTGAATACAAGGCATTGTGTTACCAGGCATTCAACCTGGCCCGGTTGCGGCTGCAGGAGATCCTGGTGACCAATAAAGACAGCATGCCGCTGGCAGTTATCACGGATGTGGATGAGACAGTACTCGACAACAGCCCCAGCGCTGCACACGATATTTTAAACGGGCACACGTTTGCCGACAGTTCCTGGAACCCCTGGGTGGATCTGGCCAATGCCAAAGCAATGCCGGGTGCCGTGGAATTCTTTAACTATGCGGCACAGCATGGGGTGCAGGTCTTTTACATAACCAACCGCAGGGAAGCACAAAAAGCAGCTACCATGCGAAACCTGCAGCTGCAGGGATTTCCGCAGGTTGACAGTATGCACATGATGATGAAGGGTGCTGTCAGCGACAAGGAACCCCGCCGGCTGGAAGTGGCAAAACGATACAACGTGGTATTATTGCTGGGCGACAACCTGAATGATTTCGACGACCTGTTTTACGACAAAGCTGCCTTTGAAAGAAATGCCAATGTGGATAAAGTGCAGTCATACTTTGGCAGTAAATACATCATGCTGCCCAATGCCACTTACGGCGACTGGGAAAATGCCTTGTGGCATGGACAGAAACTGAGTGCCGAAGAAAAGGATAAGGTGAAGTGGGCATCATTGATCGGGTATTGATATGATCAACAGCAGCAGGCTAAGATCAGGCATGGGAGGTGGATGTGGGATACTGGCATCCAGTACCTGGTATTCTGCATCCCGAATGCAACTTCACCCCGTTAATTATCCTTCTTTTTTAAAAATGCTTTGGCAGCCTGCAATTCCTGTCTGACTGCCGTACCTGAATTAGTGATAGCCAATAGTTGCTGGTAATAAAGGTTGCTTTTTCGGAGTTGTTATTCCTTTCGCTTGCTAAAGCGGCACCATATAGGCCATTGAAGCGGTTGGGATGTTTTTTGAGGCTTGCTTCATAAGCAGACAGCGCTTCGGCAGGTTTATTCAATTGTAATAACATATCGGCCAGCAATTCCATGGCAGGTAGTACTTCACCCGGAGTTACCGGATGTTTTTCGGTTTTATTTTCCATGCTGACGGCAGCCTTCATACTTGTAAGCGCTTCCTTGCTTTTTCCTTCTTTCAAAAGTATCCATGCCTCGCCGGTCTTTACCTGTATCTGCACCTGCCCTGCCTTGTAATCATCTTTTTGATCCATCAATGCCTGCCGGATCTCGGTAAGTTTTTTTAATTCTGCTTTGGCTGAATCGAGGTTGCCGGTATGAGCAGACCCAAGCAGCCTGGTAAAATGAATGATGGCCTTTTGCCAGGTAAATTTTTCCCAGGGAAGGTGCAGGGGAGGCATGGGTAAAGCAGCGGCTTCCTTCCACAGTTTATTTTCCAGCACATACCTGGATGGAATGGCAGCAAATGCATACAGGACCTTAAAGTTAACCGGAGAAACATCCTGCATGGTATTTAAATAATCCCATTGTTGTTTTGCAAGGCTGTTCTCCCCTTTTTGCAAATAACCATATACAAGGTAGTCGAGGGCGTGCAACTCCTCATCCCAATGGCCCTTTAGCCCCGCAGATTCTGCATAGCATTTGGCCGAAGAAGCAGCGGCGATATTTGACCCGATGCATTCATCCCATAGACCCAGCCGGGTGAAAATATGTGATGGCATATGCTGCGCATGTGCCGATGAGGGGGCGATGGCTGCATATTTCCTGGCAGCAGGCAGGGCCAATAACGCCAGTTCCGGATAATCGTACGTATGAATAATATAATGCACGATGCCCGGGTGATTGGGGCCTTCCGGGAACAAACTGGTGAGGATGCTGCCGGCTTTCCGTTGGTTGAAAAAAGTTTGATCAGCCGGATCAGCCGTTGCCACCAATGCCAATGAATAAAAGATGGCGGCTTCTTTACTGGCCGGGTATGTTTTAAAGATATTTTCCATTGCCTTTTCATAGGCCAGGCTCCGGGGGCGGTGATCGGTCGTAGTCCAGTCTTTATAAAATTCGGCAATAGCATTGATAAAACCAGTTTCCATTTGTGATCCTTGCGTTTTTCCAGTTCGGGTTGGGTGGGGGGCGCCCAAAGCGGGTGATAATTGCTCATGGCTGCTCCCCAGTAAGCCATGGTACAGCCTGGTTCATCATCTATGATCTTTGCAAATACCTTTTCAGCTTCGTCGTATTCAAAGGAGTGAAGCAGCGCTACAGCCAGGTCAAAATCCTTCTTGACATTGTCCGGGCAGGATGTTTCAAATGCAACGGAGCCAAATTCTTTACCGGGCGGGCCACAGGAAATTATATCCCCCCTTTTAAGGCCGATCTCATTTATTGCGTTGCTTTCCGGGGCCTTCTTTTTTCTCTGGCATGAAACAGGGAACAGTTATAAGCAGAAAAGAAATACCTGTGCAACCCGTACTATTTTTTTCATGTTTACCCGATTAAAATTATTCAGGAGGTTTTAGCAGGGTGATGACAGGGCAGCACATCAACGAATGGCAGCGGTCAGCATCCTGTTGTCAAAAGTACCCGGATTAAAGATGCGGTTTTTTTGTTTAGAATGCAAAGCGTCCTTTCCCTTTTATCACAGCCTTGGTTCGTGGGCCAGGAACCGGGGCGGAGAAACTGAGCGTTTTCCCGTCAAACCCCAATTACGTCAAACCAATGCTGCCTGTAGTTGATTGGTTCTTTAGAGTTTCATATGGTCGATCGTTTTGACAAACCGGAATATTTGCCAATTTTCCCCTAACCCCCACCACTCATTTGAATATTTGTCTTTGTCGTAAAAGTTTTAATGGTTTTAAGTGAGTCGCATGGGGTATAAACTAGAAAGATTGGATACTTAGAAGGCCAATTGGTCTTTCGGGAGTACCAGTTTGTAACCTTGTTACACATATGTGAGGAGGCATCTGTAATTCCGACTTTCTTAAGTATATTATATTCGTTTGCATAAGAATCTTTTATGTCTGGCAAGCCGTTATATGGGCCTATTCGGAATAATGAGTCAAGTTTCTTATCACCCTTCAATTTTGTAATGAGAGAATCTAAAGTTGGTTTATTTTGAAAAAACATTTCAGCCAACTCTTCATGAGTTTTTGTTCCATGACATCCTCCTAGTATTAAAATGGATAAAATTGAAATCAAAGTACTGGAACGTGTCATTGGTGTGTTGTTGAGAATTGCTGCCAACATCTGTGTTTCCGCTAATATACACTACTGAAATGCGGTAAGCAATTTTTTAACCAGGTAATAAAAAAACGCTACCTCAATGAGTAGCGTAAATACATTTCAGTAGTTACTATTACTTCTTTTTCTCCACCCGCGTCGGCGTATCCTTTCCGCTCACGATCGTTTTGCTGCTGAGGGCAATGGCTTTAATGATCTCGGCCATATTGTTCATGTTCTTTTCTCAGCAACGTTTCTCCTGTGATTTGTGTGCTGGCTGACGGGGACGTTGCGTAATTTAAAAAACAAATTCGTTGACACAACGTCCCTTGCAGGAGAACGTTGCTGGGAAGGGATATTTTGCTAGGGAACCGGAACGACATCTACCCCGGTTTGTGCCACTGACCGGGGCGGATGGATACTGTGGAAATTGCTTTTATATCCGGAGTTGATATTTTATGTTCCTTGTTTTTGATTTTTGTTTATGGTAAAGTAGGCAAAAAGGGAGAATGAGAAAGTCAGGACAATTCTGAAGATCATCGCACCTATAGTTTTGTTTTCATGCACTCGGCCAGATTGGATATAGAAAAGAAAACCAATAAATGCAATGGTTAAAATTACCGTTGTAAGTCCCAGCGTTTTGTAGGTCCAGGTTTTTACCGTAAGAAGACCGTAAACAGAAAAAAGATAAAATAAACTGCTGATGAAATTTGTCCAAACAATAAACAGTACATAGTTGCCTTCTCTTACCCGGATGTTGAACAGGTCAAAAATTACTGATGCGCTTAGGAATAATGTCAGCAAACCAAAACCAGTCAAAACAGCCGCTGCTAAATAACGTATGCCTTTTTTCATTTTTGTGTCAGCTGTTTCATTTTAAGAAAGGCCAAGCCAAGCCAAACTATAGACAAGGTCATTGCAACAGCACCTACCAAAACCAAAATCGGGGTAAACCCAGGTATACTTCAGATAAAATTCCGATTGGCATCAATAAACCTGCTAAAGCCAGCCAGGAAATGGCTTTTATATATTTTATTTTGTCAATAAAGTGAAGTAATAAATAACCAATAAGAATATTTAAAAAGGCAAAGAGGTTTCCGTGCACATGTGCAAGCCGGGCTTCAAAATGCTTTCCAATACTGTACGAGTTTGCCCATTCCGCTTTTCCGGGTGCAAAGTCACGAAGATAAATAAGCAAAAAGCCATAAGCCATAAAAAAGCCCATGGTCAAAAAACCTATTGCTATGTTGTTTTTCCCGTTCATAATCTGATATTAAAATAATATGATAGAATGTTTGGGTAAGGTACTGTTGATGCCTTATATTAAATATGACTGGCGTCACATTTTTGCCTCGCTGGATCCGTCTGCCGATACGGTAGCCGGAAATGTATTGCCGGTTATTGGTTTTGCAGGTAATAAAAAAGCGCTACCCTCAATGAGTAGCGCAAATACATTTCAGTTGTTACTATTACTTCTTTTTCTCCACCCTCGTCGGTGTATCCTTTCCGCTCACGATCGTTTTACTGCTGATGGCAATGGCTTTAATGATTTCGGCCATATTGTTCATGTCCAGCGTGCCGATCTCATCGCTTTGCTTGTGGTAGTTGGGCTCGTTATTGGGCGCTTCTTCCATTTTAGAGGTGGAGATGGTATGGGCAGGCACACCCAGTTCGGCCAGGGTGGCATTGTCGCTGCGGTAAAATAAATTCTGCTTCGGATAGGGGTCGGGCTCAAAACGGAATCTGGATCCTTCCAGGTTGGCCTGCAATATCTTTCCCATATCGCTTTTTTCGTACCCGGTTATGTAGGCACTGTTAGTGCCCCATTTGCTTTCGGTGCCGATCATTTCAATATTGAACATGGCCATCACGTTGTCCGGGTTCATTTGTTTGCTGAAGTAACGGCTTCCAAATCCCCCGATCTCTTCGGCGGTAAAGGCAACAAATACCAGTGTACGTTCATTGTTCTTTGCCTGGCTGAAATATTTTGCCAGCATCATTACGGCGGTTGTTCCGGCGGCATCGTCATTGGCGCCGTTGAAAATGCTGTCCTGGTTCTTATCGGGTTTGCCAATACCTAAGTGATCGTAATGCCCGCTGAAGACAACGTACTCATCTTTCTTACTCTTGCCCGGAATTACGCCCACTACATTCTTCAGCTTCTGGACCGTTTGTTCATTTTTAACGTGCAGGTTAAAAGAAGCGGGATTGGGGTTGGTGGTCAGCACCAGTACCTGCGAAACACCGGAAGGGAATTTGGCATTGCCGGCAAAGCGCTGCATGCTTTTGAAGCGGCGGGTATGGGCCGTATCCACCAGTATCAATACATTCTTTTCCAGGTCAAACAAAGGGAATACCACTTTATTAAAAGTGTCTGTTGCTTTAACCATGATCACTTCATAATCTTTCAGTGAAGTGATATTCAGCTCCGCCGCTGTTGTAATGGCCGCAACATTATCTGTTGTAAGCGGTTCGTTATCAAGCATGCCTTTTACTTCCACGGGCTTGTTCCGGGTCATGGCAAATTCCTGGAAATAGGATTTTGCACCGCCAAAGAATTGCAGTTTGCTTTTTGCAAATTCTGATGCAATGAATTCCGCCGCTTTATCTATGCCCGGCGTAAATGCCCGGCGACCCTGCATGTCATCGGCAGAAAGGATCCGTTCAATACGATCCACTTCCGCAGCATTGATGATCTTATCAATGTTCTGAGCAAAAGAAAACAGGCTTATCAGGCCTGTTGCAATAGTTAAAAGTAGTTTCTTCATTATTGTTTATTAATTCTTAATAAGATAATATGGTTCAATGAACGATTGAAACATTTAAACGTCTTCAACCCTTCAACGCTTTCTACAAACTCATCATCTCCTTGAACTTCACCGCCTGTCTCCGGCTCACTTCGATCTTTTCGCCGCCCTGCAGCTCCAGCAAAAGCCCGCCATTGAAATAGGGCTCTATCTTCTCGATCATACGCAGGTTAACGATGTGCTTGCGGTTGGCCCGGAAGAAGACTTTTTCATCCAGCCTCTCTTCCAGCGCATTCAGCGATTTTAAAATGAGCGGCTTGTATGTGCTGAAAAATACCTTGGCATAATTGCCCACACTCTCAAATAACCTTACTTCGCCCAGTTTAACAAACCAGCAGCGTTCGCCGTCCTTTACAAAGACCTGGTCATGTTCGGTTAATATGCCCCGGTTGATGCCGGCCATAGCAGTGGCCATTTCCTTTTCTTCCGCCAGTTGCAGTTTGTGAATGGCATCGGCCAGGCGCTTGGGTTCAACCGGTTTCATCAGGTAATCCAGGGCATTCACTTCAAATGCCTTCAGGGCATATTCATCGTAGGCCGTTGTAAAAATTACATGCGGGGCGCTGTCGAGTTCGGTCAGCATATCGAAACCCGTCTTGCCCGGCATCTGGATATCCAGGAAAATAAGATCGGGTGACATGCTTTCAATTTTTTCCAGTCCTTCAGCCGCATTGGCTGCTTCGCCGATCACTTCGATCTCCGGGAATTCCATGAGGAGTTTTTTCAGTTCATTTCTTGCCAGTCTTTCATCGTCAATGATCAATGCCTTTTGCATACTATCAAAGTTTTAGTTGAGTGAATCTATACCATCACAGGGAGGGAGACTTTTGATTCCACCATGCCGCCATCAATGTTCTTTATCTCAAAAACAGCCTTGCCCTGGTACATCAAATTTAACCGATCCTGCGTACTTTTTATACCAAAGCCCTGTCTGTCCGGCATCGCCGTTTATTTTTCCGTTCAGGTACCCGGTATTCTGCACCAACAGTTCCAGGTGATGATCGGTGAAGCCGGCCACGATACGAACCAACCCCCCGTTTATCAATTTGCTTATTCCGTGTTTGATGGAATTTTCCACCAGTGTCTGCAGCATCATGGGCGGCACGGCTGCTCCAGGGTGTCTTTATCAATATCCAGTTCCACTTTCAGCCTTTCTTCAAAACGCATCTGCTCAAGCGCCAGGTAATCTTTTACAATATCCAGTTCACTTTGCAGTGTCACGGTCTCGGCTTTCTCTGCCTGCATGCTGCTGCGGAGGATATTGCTCAGTTCGGTGATGGCACGGCGGGCCCGGGTAGGATTCTCATCCACCAGGGCACGGATGCTGTTGAGGGAATTGAATATGAAATGCGGATTGATATGCGACTTGATGGTCTTTAGTTCCAGTTCCTTGACCGTGGATTCCAGCTTCAGCCGGTCGAGCTGGTCTTTCCGGTTCTTTTCCACGTAGTGGTAAACAATGTAGATGAGCATCCAGATGGCAACCAGCAACAGGTTATAATAAATGCTTACGAGGTCAGACTTGTTCTGGAATGTCCATTCGCCCCTTTTGTTGCGGTACCACCCGGTGTTCTTTTTGATTTCCGAGATGCCTCTTTTTATTGAACTGTCTGTTATTAAAGCAGGGTCTTTGTAATAGGTGAGTGAAGTAAGTCCGTACTGCTCCTCCATTTTTTTGGCTTTTTCCAGCCGTTTGTTGATCACGTATTTGTCGTACGAATACCCCGAACGGGTCTCAATGAAATTATCAGCATAAAATAGTGCAACACCGGTAGCGCCAACCACCACGATGAACAACGGGACAATGCGGTTGATGGAAAGTTTAAGCCAATGGGTCCTTTTTAAAATAAGGCGGGCCACATGAGTAACAAAGATGCCCACGACCAGGAAAATGCCCAGGCTGATAAGGTTTTCTTTTTCGCCGCCCTGTTCTTTCAGGCGGTCGCCAAAAACCACAAAGTTGAAGTATAGAATGATGAGCCCCCACAAGCCCCAGCCGGTTACCTGGCATAGCCAATATCTTACATTTGTCTTACTCATGCCTCAAAATTACCCACCAATATAGTGAAAATACTATTGGATATGATTAATGGCGAAATGGGGGGCTGAGAGGTTGAAAATGTCAACTGTTTATGACAATTATTCTTTACCTGTCTGTTTTTTCAACAACCGGAAAGCATGGGTCCACTGGCCGCGGATAAACCCCGGGATGCACCAGAGGATGCAGAGTGACTCGATCGGCCTGGCGGCTTCCGCCTTGCCCATATCCTCCGTTTCCCAGCCAAAGGAATCTAAAATGGCTGTAACGGTCTTCTTGGCATCCTCGTCATTGCCGCAGATGAACATGGTTGGTTTTTCACCCCCAAAGTCGGGTTTATACATAAAGGCATTTCCCACGCTGTTGAACGCTTTTACCAGTTTGGCCCCTGGCAGCATCTTTTGCAGCCTTTCCATCAGTGATTCATCCGCACTGGTGAAATAAGGCAATACACCATTCACCGGCGGGCGGGTATGATCAATGGGATTGGTTGCATCGATCACGACCTTTCCGTTAAAATGCTCAGGACCGCTGCTACTGATCACCTGGGCGGTAATATCCCCGGCAGTGGCAAGCAGGATTATTTCACCAAATTTTGAAGTATCTGCAAATGAGCCGGCTCTTCCACCCGGGTTTTGCAAAAGCCATTTTACCACCTCTTCCTTGTTCAGGTCTCTTGTACCCAGCATTACCTGGTGACCTTCTTTTAAGAATGCGTTTCCTAAAACACGTCCAACGATGCCGCTGCCGAGTATTCCTATGTTCATAAAAAACTGATTTTACTGATTAATGATTAGTTTTACAAAGTTGATAAAAAATTGTTCATGGCCAACCCCAATTTAAATAGTGAATCCGCCTTTTTGAAGCCTGCCGACAGGGAGTTTGAGAACAGCATACGGCCCTCGGTCATAGACGATTTTTCGGGCCAGTCGCAGATCATCGGGAACATCAGCATCTTTATTAAAGCTGCCAAAATAAGGGGCGAAGCACTGGATCATATCCTGTTTCATGGACCGCCGGGATTGGGAAAGACGACCCTATCCAGAATTGTTGCAAATGAGTTAGGGGTAAACATCAGAGAAACAAGCGGACCGGTGATCGAGAAGCCTGGTGACCTGGCTGGGTTGCTTACTAATTTAGAAACCAATGATGTTTTATTCATTGACGAGATCCACCGCCTGAGTACGGTGGTGGAAGAATACCTGTATGCGGCGATGGAAGATTACCGCATCGACATCATGATCGACAGCGGGCCCAATGCAAGAAGTGTTCAGCTCAACCTGAATCCATTCACCCTGATCGGGGCCACCACACGAAGTGGTTTACTTACGGCTCCGTTGCTTTCCCGGTTCGGCATCAAATCAAGACTGGAATATTATGATACGGTTACGCTGAAGAATATCATCCAGCGTTCGGCAAGAATATTGAGCACAAAGATCACCAGCGATGCGGCAGATGAAATTTCACGCCGCAGCCGGGGCACACCCCGTATTGCAAACGGCCTGTTGCGCCGGGTGAGGGATTTTGCACAGGTGATCGGGAACGGGGTGATCGACCTGGGCATCACCGAACATTCTTTGAAAGCACTGAATGTTGATAAGCATGGGCTGGATGAAATGGACAACCGTATTCTTTCAACCATCATCGAAAAATTCAAAGGCGGCCCGGTAGGGATCACCACCATTGCCACCGCAGTTGGCGAAGAAGTGGGCACACTGGAAGAAGTGTATGAGCCCTTCCTGATCCAGGAAGGCTTTCTACAACGTACGTCAAGGGGAAGGGAAGCCACGGCAAAAGCCTATGAACACCTGGGAAGGAGATCATCCGGCGGTAGCGGCAATTTACTTTTCCACGATACTAAATAATGCAGGCAGCCGTTAAACTTCTGTGCCAGGTCCCTGTCTGAGATACTCAACCTTTTCTATGCGAACATTAATAGCTGCAGCCACCATTTGCATATTATTTTCATCCTGCAAGAAAGATGAAGCAGCACCTGCCCCGGTAACTCCACCCGCCAGCATGTATTTTCCGCCCATTGGAAGCGATGCCTGGGAGACGGTATCTACTCAATCCCTGGGCTGGGATGTGACAAAACTGAACGAAGCCATTGATTATGCCGGAACAAAGAACACCTATGGGCTGATCATTTTATACAAAGGACGTATCGTGGCAGAAAGATACTGGAACGGCTGGAACATGAACACGGTATATTATATTGCTTCTGCGGGGAAAAGTGTTACCGCATTTTTAGCAGGCATAGCACAGCAGGAAGGCCAGCTGAACATCAATAATAAAACCAGCACGTACCTGGGAACCGGATGGACATCGGCCCCATTGGCAAAAGAGGACCTGATCACAGTAAGGCACCAGCTGACGATGACAACGGGTTTGGAATATAACGTGCCCGATGATGATTGCATTACGCCTGCCTGTCTTACCTATAAAGCAGACGCCGGTACTTTCTGGTATTATTACAATGCACCGTACCGGCTGCTGCAGAATGTGATCGCCAATGCAACAGCTACCAATTATAATACCTACACCAAAACAAAACTGGCGGATAAGATCGGCATGAAGAATTATACCTGGTATAATTATGTGCTGTGGCTCAACAGCAGGGATATGGCCCGGTTTGGTTTACTGACCCTGAATAAAGGAATATGGAATGGCAATACGCTCATGACCGACCCCGCTTATTTCAATGCCATGACGAATACATCTCAGAATTATAACCAGTCGTACGGATACCTCTGGTGGTTGAATGGAAAGCCTTCCTTCATGGTACCAACGCTGACGGCCGTCTTCCCGGGAGCTTTGAATCCTGCTGCACCCGCCGATATGATATCCGCATTGGGAAAGGGAGATAAGAAGATCTATGTGATCCCATCCAAAGACCTGGTGGTGATACGGCATGGCGATGATACCGGCGATGCAGTGCTGGGGCCCTCTTCCTTCGACAATACTTTCTGGGCAAAACTGATGCTGGCTGTAAAATAAGATGGCGATTCACTTTTTTAATGAGTAATATGGAACCACGAAGGCACTAAGTCACAAAGAATAGACGAAGACGGCGTTGTATTTGTTCATGCCTGGTGGTTAAGATCCCAAAGCAGGTATGGGATAAAATAAAAGCCCCGCAATATTGCAGGGCTCCTTTATAAAAAAAACTTTTTCTATTCAGTTACCACCAGCCTGAATCCGTTGCCGTGAATGTTCACGATCTCGATGGCTGAATCTTCTTTTAAATATTTGCGAAGCTTGGCAATATATACATCCATGCTGCGGCCATTGAAATACGTGTCGCTTCCCCATATTTTTTTCAGGGCGATCTCACGGCTCAGCAGGTCGTTCTTATATTCACTCAGCATTTTCAGCAATTCATTTTCCTTCGGGGAGAGTGTCTGCACTTTTCCGCCAACGGATAATTCCCGCAGGCGTGGGTTGAAATGGTATTTGCCCAGGTCGTATTCGGCATTCACTTCCTCCCGGTGCATTTCTTCGTTGCGCTTGAGAATGGCCTTTATCTTATGCAGCAGTACTTCGCTGTCGAATGGCTTGGTGATGTAATCATCCGCTCCCAGTTTATAGCCCTGTATGATATCATCCTTCATGGTCTTTGCACTCAGGAAGAACAGGGGCACATCGGGGTTCACATCCCGGATCTCTTCTGCCAGGGTAAAGCCGTCCATATTGGGCATCATCACATCCAGCAGGCAGATGTCGAATTTTTCACGCTGAAAAGCAGCGAGGCCGAGTTTGCCATCCCTTTCCAGGGTCACATCATAATCATTCAGCTCCAGGTAGTTCTTGAGCACCATGCCAAGATTCGTATCGTCTTCGCAAAGTAATATTTTGGGTTTAGTGTTTTCCATTGTTGTTGGTTTATGAGCAAATAAAATTAAATCAATTTTGTTAAAGCGAATATAGTGCCTAATTTTTTGTTAAAGGTAAAATTAAGTCATTAGTCATTAGTCATTAAGTCATTAGGTCATTGAGTCATGGTCGTGCGCGTTCAATTTGCCCGGGCCCCTGTTTGGGGAAAAGGCATGCCACGGGGGGGGGAGGGGGGTGAAGTTTATTAGAAGGTCATTAAGTCATTGGGTCATTATTTGCCTCGGGGATTTCCAATGCTTTTGATGTAGAGATTGAGAAGCAGGTGGCATTCTTTCAGCCTGTTTTGTACCATATCGAACTTCTCCTGTGTCAGCAGTTTCCGGTTGTATGCTTTTTGGTTGGCTGTTTTTGTTTCAAACAACGAACCTCTTGCATACCAGCAGAAGTTTTTGTTTTCCTTGTAATGATACCTGCCGTAACCTTCAGCTATATTTAGTGCAATCGAATCAGCAGCCCTCGAAAATTGATTGCCAAGACTCTTTCTGCAAAATACGTCCCACCCAACAGTGATCCCATGAACTAATTCACCAATTTCCATGGTAAGAGTATAGACACGCAGATCTTCAAGCAGGATCATTGATTTCAATTTGAACAAAAATAGATATGCCTCTGCCAGATTCCGGAGAAAAACCTCAAATTCTTTGGTTTTTTTAATGACCCAATGACTTAATGACCATTGACTATTGTCTTTTCACATACTTCTTATCCGTCAGCGTTCTCAAAAACGCAATGATGTCTTTCTTTTCCTGTGCCGTTAAGCGGAGGGGTGTTTTAAGTGCATCATCCCTGTTGATGGAATTATCTACAAACCAGTCGGGGCTGTTGTAATAATTGAGTACTTCTTCCAGGGTCCTGAACATTCCATTGTGCATGTATGGGGCTGTCACGGCAACATTACGTAAGCCAGGCGTTTTGAATCTGCCTTTATCACTTTCTTTTTTTGTGATGTTGTACAAGCCGGCATCATTCAGTTTTCTTTCATCATACAACCCGATATTTTTAAATTCATCTGTGGTGAAGTCTTCCATGCGGTGGCAGTCGAAGCATTTTGCCTTATCGCCCACAAATAACTGTCTTCCCCTTTCTTCCGGGGCGGTCAGTTTCCCCATATTATTGCTCCAGTCATCAAATTTGCTGTCAACGGTTTCCAGCGTTTCTTCAAAAGCGGCAAAGGCAGCCGCCAGGTTCTTTGCATCCGGTTTTTGTTTAAATACCCGTTGAAAAAGCAATTTGTATTCTGCGGATTCATTCAGCCGCATTACCGCTTCTTCAACAGGCAATCCCATCTCATCCGGGTTCTGGATGGGCATCAGCGCCTGTTCTTCCAGTGAAGCGGCCCTGCCATCCCAGAAAAAATAAGGACGGTTCTTCATGTTCAATACAGAAGGGGTATTCCGTTTGGTGAGTTTTCCGCCAATCCCAATGCTGAATGCGGAGGTATCGGCAAAAGCAAATGTTGGTTTATGGCAGCTGGCACAGCTGATGGTGGAATCTTTGGAAAGTATTTTTTCGGAGAATAGTTTTTTACCGAGGGCGGCTTTGGTGGTTATTGCAATGCTCTCTTTTTCAAGAAAAGAACTGATAATGGCGATTGCAATAATTGCAGCAGGTATAGAAATAAATAGCCTTTTCATTGATGCAAATTTACAGGAAGTAGCGGTAAAAATCTTCATGTACAATTAAGCAACAGGTTGTACCTTTCCTTTAAAATAAAGTACAATGGCAAATAAGGAAGCATTCATACAGGCCATAAAAAACGGGTATACATTCAAGGGAGAATCCGTAAAGATCGGCGCAGCAGTACTGGACGGGGAACTGGTACCCGAAGCAGAGATCTTTTTGCCGTTGAAGACAATGAACCGGCACGGATTGATCGCAGGGGCCACCGGTACCGGCAAGACAAAGACCCTGCAGGTGATCAGTGAGTTTTTAAGTGATGCCAGTGTGCCGGTACTGGTAATGGATATTAAAGGCGACCTGAGTGGTATTGCTGCCATGGGCGCAGACAACGACAAGATCAAAGACCGGTACCAGAAACTGAAGATGGAATACAAACCTGCTTTGTTCCCGGCCGAGCTGATGAACCTTACCGGGCAGAAGGGAGTACACCTGCGTGCGACCGTAAGTGAGTTTGGCCCGGTATTGCTGAGCAAGATACTGGAGCTGAACGATACACAGGGTGGCGTAGTGGCGCTGATATTTAAGTATTGTGACGATAACCAGTTGCCCTTGCTTGACCTGAAAGATTTTATAAAACTGCTTCAATACATTGGTGACGAAGGCAAGGCAGAAATAGAGAAGACCTATGGTAAGATCTCCACATCATCCACCGGTACCATTTTGCGTAAAGTGATAGAACTGCAGCAGCAGGGCGCCGATATCTTCTTCGGTGAAAAGAGTTTTGAAGTGGATGACCTGATGCGCATTGCGGATGACGGAAGGGGAATGATCAGTGTGTTAAGAGTGACCGACCTGCAGGATAAGCCAAAACTGTTCTCCACCTTCATGCTGCAGATGCTGGCCGAATTGTATGCCACCTGCCCGGAAGAGGGAGATATGGATAAACCCAAACTGGTGATGTTCATCGATGAGGCTCACCTGATCTTCAATGAAGCCAGTTCAGCACTTTTACAGCAGATAGAGACCATCGTAAAACTCATCCGTTCAAAAGGGATCGGTGTTTTCTTCTGTACACAAAACCCGATGGATGTACCGGCCAGTGTATTGGCGCAATTGGGTTTAAAAATACAACATGCCTTACGTGCTTTTACCGCAGCCGACAGGAAGGTGATCAAACAAACGGCAGAGAACTATCCCGAAACGGAATACTACAAAACCGAGGACCTGATCACCCAGTTGGGGATTGGTGAAGCGCTGGTGACCATGTTGAATGAAAAAGGTATTCCCACACCGCTGGCACATACCATGCTTTGTGCCCCACGCAGCCGGATGGATGTATTGACCGAAGCAGAGATCGGCAGCATTGCTTCCCGGTCAAAACTGGTGGCCAAATACAATAAGGTCATAGACAGTGAAAGCGCTTATGAAATATTAACGGCCAAATTGCAGGAGGCGGCAGAGAAGTCAGCACAGGAGGGAACCACCACCACAAAGAGATCAGCAAAGGAAGAACCTTCGACCCTGGAAAAAGTTACCAATAACACTATTGTAAAAAGCATGGCCCGCACAGCAGGCAATACCATCGTGCGGTCATTGCTCGGCGCCCTGGGATTAGGAGGCCGCAGCAGGAGCAGGAAAAGCAGTAGTTGGTTTTAGTCGAAACATGCCCTGGCACCGAGTGTGACCTCGATTTATGATTATGTTAAAATGCCGGTTCACAGGAGTATACTTTGTATTTTTGCCGTATGAAAAAAATGCAGAACTGGTTTACCCACCGGTTTGGCCCATTACTTATCTTAGCCATCATTCTTTGTTCACTTAGTTTCATTACAAGGGTGATCCTTTTGATCAGGAGCTGGCCCAACCTTGATTTTAACCTGCTTCATTTGGTTAATCTGTTCCTCATTGGCCTGTTCTACGACCTGGTTGTATGGGGGTTCTTTGCCATTCCGGTGGCACTGTATTGCTGGCTGATGAAGGATTCCTGGTACCAGAAGAAATGGCAGCGTATTCCCCTTTTCATTCTGTTCTTTTTGATCACGCTTATCCTTGTACTTAATGCCGGCGCTGAAATCGTTTTCTGGGATGAGTTCAATGTACGTTTTAACTTTATTGCAGTTGATTACCTGATCTATACCACCGAAGTAATTGGTAATATCCGGGAGTCCTATAATGTACCTTTGATCATGGCCGCTGTTTTACTTGCTGTATTTTTTATCCTGTTCCTGGTAAGAAAAAGAATTGTTGTCACCCAGCTGAGCAGCATGCGTTTCCGGAACCGGACCGTCTTTTTCCTGGTCTTCCTGTTATTTCCTTTGGCAGGTTATTTCCTGGTCAATAACCGGTTAAAGAACATCAGTAATAACAATTACATAAATGAACTCGGCGGGAATGGTATCTATGAATTTGGAACGGCCTTCTGGAACAATGAGATTGACTACAACAAATTTTACCTTACCCGGAACGATACAGCGAATTTTGCCATCCTGAGAAACTTGCTGAAGGCGCCCGGTACAACATTCACCAATGACCCATTGAGTATCGAACGCCGGATAAAAAGCGATGGTCCTGAACATAAATGGAACATTGTGCTGATAAGTGTTGAAAGCCTGAGCAGTGATTACCTGAAACGGTTTGGCAATAAAGAGAATATCACGCCGTACCTGGATTCTCTCATTCCGTACAGTTTGTGGTTTGATAAATTCTACGCATCCGGTACGCGGACAGTGAGGGGCCTGGAAGCTTTATCCCTGGCCATTCCTCCCACACCCGGGCAATCCATCGTTCGCCGGCCCGGGAATGACGATATGTTTACCATGGGCAGCGTTCTGAAGAGTAAAGGGTATGAATGCAATTACATTTATGGCGGGAATTCCTTCTTTGATAACATGGGTAAATTTTTCAGCAACAGCAGTTATACTGTTTTGGATGAAAGGGACATCCCTGAGAACCTGGTTCATCACACTACCGCATGGGGGGTGGATGATGAAGCAGCATTTGATTTTACCCTGCAGCAGTGCGACCGGAGTTATGCAAAAGGCAAACCGTTCTTTAACCATATTATGACGGTGAGCAATCACAGACCTTATACGTACCCTGATGGAAGAATAGACATACCGTCCGCTTCCCAGTCCATTGCCGGTGCCGTAAAATATACGGACTGTGCCATCAATGGATTCATCAAAAATGCACAGCAAAAACCCTGGTTCAATAATACCCTGTTTGTGATCGTGGCAGATCATTGTTCTAAAAGTGCCGGTAAAACCGACCTGCCTGTGAACCGGTATCACATTCCCTGCCTGGTATATGCCCCGCAATTGATCAAACCTGCTGTGGAAGAAAGATTGGTAAGCCAGATCGACCTGGCACCTACGCTACTTGGACTGATGAACCTGGATTATACCAGCCGCTTTTTTGGATACGACATCTACCGGTTATCCCCGGGTAAGGAACGGGCATTCATCAGTACTTACCAGGATATGGGCTATATAAAGGGGGACAACCTTGTTATATTATCTCCCCGGCGCAGGGTTCATTCTTTTAACGCCGATTTTAAAACGGGGAAAAACACCCAAAGCACTGATTCGGATAGCCTTATCAATGAAGCAATAGCCTGGTACCAGGGGGCAAGTTACCTGTACGGGACCGGATGGTATAAAAGGGTGAAATAAACCGCCATATTCATATATATAATTGATATTCAATCATATATAATTAAACAGATGCCCTAAATACAGTAATTCTCCTGCCCGGTTTCAGGATGATTCTGAAAATACCTGCTAAAAATCTTGCATAATCCTAAAAACCCCTTTATCTTCGTCTCGGTTTTTCATAGGATATTGGATTTTAAAGCGGGACTAGATTTCTATCTTGGTCCCTTTTTTTATTTTAAGCCCTGCCGGTTTTTACCGGTTTACTGAAATGTTACCTTCCTTATCCACTTCTATTTTTTTTTCGGCCTGTAAATAGTCCATAACCTTCCAGACCTTTTGTTTATTGAAGCCTGTTAGCGCAGCAAGTACTTCTTTGAAAGGCAGGGGGGATGATCCAGCCTGTTGAAGAATATACCCGGAGATGTGGTTGAACTCTTCCGTGGATACATGAATGAGCTTTTCGTTTATGCAGTTATCGCAAATGCCACAGGGCTTTACCTTTTTGTCATTGAAATAGGCTGCGATCTGCCTGCTCCTGCAGCCATTGGTATCCCGGATGTAGCCGGTCATGGCAATTACCCGCTCTTCAAAACTTTTTCTCCGTTTCAGGTAATTGGCATTATTGATCCTGTAGTGTTCTGTATACATCCTGTTTTGAAGAAGGAATAGCTGCGGGGTATCTTTCTGCGGGGTATAATGGATGATGCCGGATTCATTTAATTTTCTCAGTTTCATTTTCACCTCTTCCAGGTCTGACTGTAGAAATTTTGCCAGTTTGCTTTCGTATACAACTGCCGGAAAATCAAAGATGCCTTCATATGAACGCAGCAAACCTTTTACCAATGGTTCCAGTTCGGGGTGATGGATCTCAAAATCAGCAAGTTCTTCTTTGCTGGCAGTAAACACAACCGTCGATGGGTTGAAAAAAACTTCGTTGTAACTGAAAATACCTTCCTGCTCCAGCGCTTTGATGGCATAGGTGACGGTGAGTATATTCAATTTAAAGGCAGATGCAAATATTGCCATGTCAAAATCATAAGCAACCCCTTCCCCGGCGCCTGCAGGAACCTGCAGGTGATTCATTATAGCGATGTAAACCTGCCTGATCTCTTCTTCCTTCGGGAAACGGGTATCAACCTGTTCATGAAGGCTCTCCAGTTCTTTGTGGTTGTATAACAATACAGCATAAGCCCTTTTCCCATCCCTGCCGGCCCTTCCTGCTTCCTGGTAATAATTCTCCAGGCAATCCGGTACATCATAATGTACCACCACCCGTACATCCGGTTTGTCAATGCCCATGCCGAAAGCGCTGGTACAAACGATCACCCTTGTTTTATTGTTTATCCAGTTTTCCTGCCGGGTATTCCGTTCTTCGTTATTCAGGCCTGCATGATAAAAACCGGCACCGATATTATTCATCCGGAGCAGCCCGGCGACCCCGGTAGTATGCTTCCTGCTTTTGCAGTAAACAATGGCGGTGCCTTTTACATTTCTTAATATCTCCAGTAATTTATTCTGCTTGGAAGGTACATTGAAAACGCTGTAAGAAAGATTGGGCCGTTCAAATGACTGCTGGAAACGCTGCTGTGTTTTTGTAAAAAGCAGCTTATCACAGATATCATCCTGGACAGGTTTGGTGGCAGAAGCCGTAAGTGCCAGCACCGGTACGCCGGGTAATTGTTCTCTCAGGGCTGCAATACGTGTATAGGGCGGCCTGAAATCATACCCCCATTGCGAAATGCAATGGGCTTCATCCACGGCAACCAGGTTAATGTTCAGTGCCGGCAGGTATTCTAAAAACAAATTCGTTTCCAGGCGTTCGGGAGAAACATACAGGAATTTATAATTACCATACGCCGCATTCTGCAGTGTCTTTTTGATTTCCAGGAAATTCATGCCGGAATAAATGGCAAGGGAAGGGATCCCTTTTCGTTTTAAATTCTCCACCTGGTCTTTCATCAATGCGATGAGCGGACTTACCACCAGGCACAACCCTTCTTTAGCCAGGGCCGGAACCTGGAAGCAGATCGATTTACCTCCACCCGTGGGCAAGAGGGCCAATGTGTCCTTCCCATCCAATACAGAATAGATGATGTCTTCCTGTAAAGGCCGGAAGCCATCAAAACCCCAATGCGCTTTTAAAATTTCATGAATGTTCAACCCGGTAAATTGTGGGTTGAAATTAAACCACTTTCCGGTAATTAAGCCGGATGGAGTTTATGGCCAGCACCACATCGCTGAAACCCATTGCCAGGGCAGCCAGTCCGGGTTGCAGCAAGCCCATGGCTGCGATGGGGATGGCAACAATATTATAGATGAATGCCCAGAAAAGGTTTCCCTTGATGGTACGGAACGTATGTTTACCCAGGCCCAATGCCAATGGCAGATGTTGTATGCCTTTATTCATCAAAACAACCTGGGCGGTTTGTACAGCCAATTGTGTTGCTTCGCTCATGGAAATGCCGATGCTGGCTTTTGCGAGGGCCGGTGCATCATTGATGCCGTCACCCACCATGGCAACCGGCGCTTCCTTGTTCAGCTGCTCAATGATCAGCAGTTTTTCTTCGGGCGTTTTTTCTGCATATACTTTATCAATACCCAGGGCCGTGGCCGTTTTCTGTGTTCTGTCCAGCGAGTCACCGCTTAATAAAATGGTCTGTATGTTTTTTGAATGCAGGTAACTGATCACCTCTTTTGCTTCCGCCCTTATCTCGTCTTCCATGTCAAACCAGCCCGCCAGCTTTTCATTCCGGAGTAAGTAAGCGGTATGTGATCCGTCACTTGTCTGACTTGCAGCAATTTTATGTGAACCTAATTGCCAGGTATTTCCAACAACGTCTTCGGCTTTGATGCCGAGGCCCTTCATTTCTTCGACCTTTTTCCACTGGATCGTATCGGTCACCTTCCATTCTGCAGTAATTGTTTTTGCAATGGGGTGATTGGAATATTTTTCCAGTGAAAAAACAACCCGTTTGAACTCGTCTTCAGCTAAAGCCAATGAACTCATGCCGGTAACCTGGAAATTCCCCTTAGTCAATGTTCCGGTCTTATCAAATACAACCGTCCTTATATCTTTAAACAACTCAAGGCTTTTTGCATTACGGAAAAGGATGCCGTTTTTAGCAGCACGGCCCAACCCAACCGCAATAGCAGCCGGAGTTGCCAGTCCCATGGCACAGGGACAACTGATCACCAGCACAGCAATACTCCTCATCAATGAACCGGTGGCGCTTACATCAAAGGCAAAATGATTGACCAGGAAAGTAACCGCCGAGATCCCGATCACCACCGGAACAAAAACAGCGCTGATCTTATCTGCCAGTTGCTGAACAGGCGGTTTTTCACCCTGGGCCTGTTTAACGAGACTAAGTATATTGCTGAGTACCGTATCTTTTCCGATGGCAGTCACCTGCGCCTTCACGGTCCCATCGGTTACCAGGCTTCCGCCGATCAACGCATCTTTTTTCGTTTTGTGAACAGGTTTGCTTTCACCGGTCAACAGAGATTCATTCACATGCACATCTCCCCATAATATCTTACAGTCCATCGGCACCTGTTCACCCTGCTTTATGAGGATGAGATCCCCCACGTGCAGCTTTGTATTTTCAACCGGGAAGATCAATTCTTTGTGTTGATCATCAAAAGCGATCATATTGGCCATTATTTTCTGCTGTTTGGCCAGTTTTTTTAATTCTCTCTGGGTAGTCTCCACCGATTTGTGTTCTATCCATTCGCCTAAAAAAACAAGGGTGATGATGGTAGCCGTTGTTTCATAAAAGATATAATCCATACCCAGGTTACCAATGGTTCCGATCAGGCTGTATGCAAAAGCAGCCAGGGCACCCATGGCGATCAGTACATTCATATTGGGAATGCCCCGGCGCAGGCTTTTTACGGCGCTGACACCGAAATAACCCATGCCTACCAGGAAGACAGGAACACATATCGCCAGCTGGATCCATGGGTTCATCAAAAAGTGGATATGCCAGGGCAGCATGTGGAGCATTAAGACCAGGGTAAACGGAAGGCAGAAAAGGAAACGCTGGAGATGGTTGGAGAAAAGAGTTTTGGGTTTGTGGTTTGTAGTTTGTTGTTCGTTCACAACTGTATACCCTAAATCTGCTATTCCTTTGGCAAGCTGGTCCCTGGATTTTTTTCCATTCATCTCAAAACTAACTTCCCCACCGATAAAGTTCACTTTCACATCCTTTAATCCCTCTTTTTCCAGGTACCTGTTAATGGTGAGCGCACAGTTGGTGCAGGTCATTCCTTCTACTTTCCAGTCAACTTTTTCCATAATGCAAAATTATTGCCTGAAATTGTAGCCCGATTACCAATGCCGGAAAATATCTTTGCAACATGGAGGTAAATTTTAAACTGGAGGAAATTCAACAGGCAGCTGAAAAGCTTATTGCTGCTGCAGCCGGGCATAAGGTATTTGCATTTCATGGAGAAATGGGTGCCGGTAAAACCACTTTTATCCATGCATTGTGTGAGCGGATGGGCGTAATGGATGTCGTCTCAAGTCCTACCTTCTCCATCATCAACCAATACAGGACCGCCGATGGGCAAACGATCTACCACATGGACCTGTACCGGATGAAAGATGAAAGCGAGGCCATTCATGCCGGGGTGGAAGATTGCCTCTATTCAGGCCATATATGCCTGGTGGAATGGCCTGAAAAAGCCCCGGGTATCTTCCCGGGCGATACGCTGCACATTTCCATAAGCTATGTGGATGATAACACAAGAAAGCTGCAAATAAATTTGTAATTTGTAAGCTTACAATTCTACTGTTATGGCTTCGTCAAGACCTTTTGTATCTTCTTCGTTCACGTATGAGACCCTGGAAGAGACCCTGGATGTAAAACCCAAGGGCTCAGAACTGCTGATAGGCATCCCCAAAGAGAATTCATTTAATGAGAACCGGATCGCCCTTACACCGGAAGCCGTGGGCGTAATGATCGCCAATGGTCACCAGGTGGTGGTGGAAACCAAGGCAGGTGACGGCGCCAGTTATACCGACAAGGATTACAGCGATGCAGGGGCCAGGATCGCGTATGACAAGAAACAGGTCTTTGATTGCAGTATCCTGGTAAAGAGCGCCCCTGTAAGCGAAGCAGAATGTGAGTTGCTTAAACCAAACCAGTATATCATTTCACCCATACACCTGGCGGTAATGAAGCGGGAGATATTGCAGAAGATGATGGATAAAAAGATCACGGCGCTTAGTTTTGAGAACCTCAAAGACGACAGCGGGCATAATCCCATCGTTCGCAGCATGAGTGAGATTGCCGGCAGTGCGGTTATGCTGATCGCCGGGCAGTATTTGAGCAAGACAAATAACGGCAAGGGGGTGTTGGTAGGAGGTATCAGCGGCATACCGCCCACAAAGGTCATCATCATTGGCGCGGGTATTGTGGGTGAATACGCAGCAAGGACCGCCCTGGCCATGGGAGCCAGTGTAAAGGTCTTTGACAACAGCATTTACCGCCTGAAACGTTTGCAGAATAATATCGGTGTACGGTTATGGACATCGGTGATCGAACCCAAGATCCTTGCCAAGCAGTTAAAAACATGTGATGTGGCAGTAGGCGCATTGAGTGGCGCCGGCGGAAGAACTCCTGTGGTGGTAACCGAAGAGACGGTGAGTACGATGCGGCCCGGCAGTGTGATCGTGGATGTTAGTATTGACCACGGCGGCTGTTTTGAGACCAGCAAAGTGACCACGCATGAAAAACCCGTATTCACCAAGTATGATGTGATCCATTACTGCGTGCCCAATATCCCCAGTGGTTTTGCCCGTACGGCTTCGCAGGCCATCAGCAATGTACTGATGCCGCTGATGCTGGAGACGGGCGAGGATGGCGGTATTGACAATATCATCTGGCATAAGATAAATATCCGAAGCGGCATTTACCTCTTTAAGGGAAGCCTTACCAATTTTTACCTGAGCGAACGGTTTGACCTGAAGTTTACGGATCTGAATCTGTTGATTGCGAGCAGGAGGTGAAAGCTATTTATATTTCCCGATCTCGATCACTTCCTCACAAAAATCATATTCCTGCTTTACATTGCTGCTTACAATGACCAGCCTGTCGTTGGTGTAATGGCTGATGAGCGACAGGTATAAGGCGATCCCATCCGCATCCAGGTTGGTAGTTGGTTCATCCAGTAAAAGCACCGGCGTATTGCTGAAAAAGGCCTGTGCCAGTTTCAGCCGTTGTTTCATGCCGCTGCTGAAATAGCGTATCTGTTTGTTGGCCGCTTTCTCCAGTCCAACGATTTTCAATATGTCTGCAATGGTTAAAGAAGGCACCAGTGCTTTGAATTGTAAATGGAATTCCAGCATTTCGGTTGCCGTCATCTCTTCTATAAGTTCCAGGTAAGGTGCGGCGATGGAAAGGTTGGTATAGTGTTGCCCATTGTCTATTGCTGATTGCCCCTTCCTGTATTCAATGGTCCCTTCATTGTGAAGAGTTGCGCCGGCGATCACCTGCAGCAGGGTTGATTTGCCGGAACCATTTGGCCCGGTGATGGCGTATTTTTTACCCTGGGTGAATTCGTAACTGCAGTGACGGAATATCCACTCCCGGTTGAAGCGTTTGCCTGTATTGGTTAAGGAGATGGTCATTGGGTTATTGGTCATTGGGTCATTCTGGAAATATTCAATAAACAATTTTCAATGCTCAATTTTCAAGTCGGGGGTCCTCTGGCCTGCAAACTTCAACATTGAATATTGATCATTTACTCATTCATGATCAGTTCACCTATCCTGAGCATAGTCGAAGGAAGGGGATAGGGACGGCGGGGCGCTATTTATTCATCCTCCACACTTCCCTTGGTAAAGCGTTTGATGATGCCCCGGCCGCTTTCGCGGATGAAGGTGACAATATCATCCCGTTCGTCGGTTGCCGGCAATTCTTCTTCAATATAATTAAGCGCCTGGGAGGTATTCATTCCCTTGTTGTAAATAATGCGGTAGATGTCGAGAATCTTGTTGATGCGGTCCAGGCTGAATCCTTTGCGTTTCAACCCAACCGAATTCACGCCGGCATAGCTAAGCGGTGTACGGCCTGCCTTGATATAGGGTGGCACATCTTTACTTACCAGCGAACCCCCGGAAACAAATGCATACTGCCCTATCTGTACAAACTGGTGAATGGCACACATGCCAGCAAGGATGGCATGATCGCCCATGACCACGTGGCCGGCCATCTGGGTATTGTTGCTCATGATGCAGTTATTGCCAATGATGCAGTCGTGGGCAATATGGCTGTAGGCCATGATGAGGCAGTTGTTGCCTACTTTAGTGGTCCATTTATCTTTGCTGCCCCGGTTCACGGTCACGAACTCACGGATGGTGGTATTGTCACCGATCTCCACGGTGGTCTGCTCTCCCTCGTATTTAAGGTCCTGGGGAATGGCCGCAATAACAGCCCCGGGAAATATGCGGCAGTTCTTGCCGATGCGGGCGCCTTCCATGATGGTCACATTGCTTCCGATCCAGGTACCTTCGCCAATTTCTACGTTTTGATGAATAACACTGAATGGGTCAACCTTAACATTGGTGGCCAGCTTTGCGTTCGGGTGTATGTACGTGTGTGGATGGATCATTTAGTATAATTGGCAATGAGCAAATGACAAGTAATCAACGAATATATCTATTTAATTTCTTTTTACGAGTTGTGCGGTAAGGTCGGCTTCGGTACAAAGCTTATTACCCACATAAACACTTCCCTTCATCACACATATTCCGCGGCGGATGGGTTCTGTCAATTCCATTTTCAGGATCAGGGTATCGCCGGGCACCACTTTCTGTTTGAATTTACAGTTATCAATTTTCAAAAAGTAGGTATCGTACTGTCCGTCGGGCATGGCATTGATACAAAGCAACCCGCCTGTTTGTGCCAGCGCTTCCACCTGCAATACCCCCGGCATCACCGGGTTACCGGGAAAATGCCCCTGGAAAAAATATTCATTGAACGTAACATTCTTAATGCCTACGATCTGCGTATCGGTCAGGTCAATGATCTTGTCAACCAATATGAAAGGAAAACGGTGCGGCAGTGTTTTTTCGATCTGCTGCTGTGTGTATACCGGCTCCCGGTTGGGATCGTAAATGGGAATATCCCGGGTGTGTTTATTCTTTTTTATGTACTGCTTTATCTTTTTTGCAAATTCCACGTTGCTGCTGTGGCCCGGCCTGTTGGCGATGATGTGTGCTTTAATGGGATAGCCGATCAGCGCCAGGTCGCCTACAACATCCAGCAACTTATGACGGGCGGGTTCATTGGCGAACCGTAACTCCAGGTTGTTCAGGTATCCTTCACTCTTTACTTCCACTTTTGTTCTTCCGAAGGCTTTTGCCAGGCGTCCCATCTCTTCATCGGTTACCGGTTTGTCAACCACCACAATGGCATTGTTAATGTCACCGCCTTTGATCAGGTTATTATCCAGCAGCATCTCCAGTTCATGTAAAAAACAAAAAGTGCGGCAGGGGGCGATCTCTGCCTGGAATTCTTTCATTGATTTAAGGCTGGCATGCTGGGTGCCCAGTACGGGGCTGTTAAAATCTATCAGGGTGGTCACCTGGTAATTTACCGATGGCAGCGCCGTCATCTCCACTTTCTTAACATCATCAAAGTAAGAGATATTGGTGTCGATGGTGTACCAGGCTTTTGCTGCATCCTGTTCCAATACACCGGCTTCACCGATGATCTCCACAAACGGTTCGCTGCTGCCATCTATGATCGGTATCTCCGGGCCGTTAACTTCGATCAGGCAGTTGTCGACGCCCATACCAACCAGGGCCGCAAGGATGTGTTCAACGGTACTTACTTTGGCATCGCCTTTAACCAGGGTGGTTCCTCTTGACGTATCGGTAACCAGGTCACAATCAGCCTTTATAACAGGCATTCCGGGCAGGTCAATGCGTTGAAACTGGTAACCAAAACCCGGGTTGGCAGGCCTCAGTGTCATATCCACATTAATACCCGAATGAAGGCCTGTACCGGATATACTTACAGCACCTGCCAATGTATGTTGTTTATCTGGATTAAAGTTTTTATCCATAAGTGCCGAAAATTTTGTTGGCAAAGATATTTAAAATAAAATGCCCGTACTATTTATGGCAGAATGGGTATAAATTGGCTAAAACTGGAACTGGAAGCTTCCAAAAACACCAAACTGGTTTTTCTTGCCGGCGTACATGGGCGTGGGGGATACCCGCCATACAAAATCTAGGCGAAGTATCTTAAAAATGTTATCAATGCCGGTACCTATTTCAATATAGGTTCTTCCGTTCAGATTTTTAAATCCAGGGATCTTATTGCCGGATGTGTCTGCCAGGTAATTGGCGGTAATGTTCTCATTGCTTAATGAACCCCAGAGCGTCTTCACATTCCAGAACTGCCTCCATTTCAATTTCCGGGTAAGGGGGATGAACCTGAAAAGCCCCGATCCCAGGTTGTGCTCCACGTTCACCCCGGCATATTTATCACTCAGGTATTCAAAACGGTTCATCAGGTTGAAGGAAGCAGGGCTGTAATAGTACAGGTCATTGCCGGGATGATTCTCGAGGTTTGTGAAAGGCAATGTGCTGTTCACGAACCCGCCATATACTTTATACCGCAGCGTCCCGTATGGCGATATCTTCATAAAGTCCTTAACAGCCAAGGAAATCTTGGTATAGCTATAAGCGCTGTTGAATACTCCCTTGATCCCTTTGGCGATCATCAGTTCTGCAATGGGATATTTGGTGCCAATGGAAGTACGGAAATAATCCGTTTCAATAAAACGTTCCAGGTAAGCAAAGCGTAATTTGACCGCTACTTCAAAATTGGTAAGTGGCGTGCCGCTGCTGACGGTATAGTATGACTTTAAAGGTAAATTCTGCAAAGGATCATATTGCCGGTGAACAATAAACCATTCGGTTGAAAATCCCTTGCCCCATTCATTGAATACCTCGAACCGTATGTCTTTGGTCTGTATGAATTTCCGCGTCACATTCGGTTTGCGTATGGCGAGGGAGAAAATATTATCCTGGCTTACTTCGCCAACCTGGTTGATCCCATTATCCACGTCATTCAAAAAGGAGGCATGCAGTCTTAACCGTTTGGGGTTTCTTTTTATGATCCAGTAAGCCTCTGCCAGGCCCTTTAACTTTTTATCCCTCGTGCCGTATGCCAGGTAGCCATGCACATAAATGTCCTTCATTAATTTCTTATTGTTACCCAGGTCAAACCGGAAACGGGTGCCTTCCCACTGGTTGCCACTTATCCAGTTAAACCAGGGGCCTATTTCAAATTTGCCAACATCCCTGTAACCACCTGCCAGGAATTTGATATTTTGCTCAAACCGCTGAAATTTGGGCATTTTTGTCAGTTTGTCGATCGTTTCATAGATCCCTTTTTCATTCTTTGACAGGGTATCGTGCCGTAGTTCGTTCCAGGCAGAATCAGACTTTTCGATAACCCCCTTTTCTGTTGTTACCACTTCTTCAATGTGTTGGCCTTTAAAAGCTTCCTTTAACGAATCGCTGTTGATCACAATGTCCTTATAGGATGTTGTTTTTCGCCCGATGAATGTCAATGATTTTTTCCCGAGCATCCGGAAGTCGGCAAAGAATTTATCCCGGTTCAAAAAGATCACGGAATCGTTGAGAGGAATATATTCCTGGAAAACACTGATGCGGTCAATGTAATTGATGTTGGCATCTTTTCCCAGGTATAAAGAGATCTTGCGGATCTGGTAGGTTTTTTCTGTTACCCAGGCATCTCCCTGGAATGTATTCTGGCCGGGGCGTTTTGGCCTGAAAACAAAATGATAAAGTTTATTCCCGTTAACGATCTGTGTATCGGGCACGGTAAATATGTAAAAAGCATCTGCATTATCATTAAAAGGACTGACAAAATCCTTGTCCATCACATTTACAAAATTACTGTAGATGCTGACATTCTGGTTCATGACACCCAGTACCTTGCTGACGCTTTCAATATTGATACCTAAATTATCGGCGCCTACGATCTTGCTGGCCTTCACATTTTCATTGAATTTTTTGGCTTTGCTCTGGTAGGCATAATCACTGAGGGTTTCTGTCAGGTATATCGGTAAAAGGGCACAGCTTCCGAGGTGCTGTCCATGTTATCAAAAATGAAAGAAAAATTCTTCAATAAAAAATTCTTCCTGGCCTTGTCGGCATTAAAATTCTTAATGTCAATTTCCAGTTTATTATAGGCTTCATAACTGAAGTTGGCAAGATCGTAGCGGTTATACTGTTTCTTCTTGCTCATTATTTTTTTCCATAAATAAAGGCCCCGGTTCCATTTCGATTTAATGACCACTTCATTTTTAGCGCCGCCTCTTTCCAGCTGAATGGTGACAGGCTTGCCGTTTTGCAATTGCGAAACGGGCATTTTGTATAATTCAAAACCAATGAAGCTTACCACCAGCGTGTCGGGGGTGAAGTTGTTGAAGAAAAAGGAAAAGTTACCGGCGCTGTCAGAGGTCTTTCCAACGCCCGATTTGGCAAAATAAACGGATGCATAACTTATGGGTTCCTTGGTATGGCCGTCAATGATCCTGCCCGAAACAGAGAGCGACTGGCTGAAGGCCTGTGCGGATAAAAAAACAATAAGTACAAAGGATGGTATAAAATTCCGGGCGGTCAAACAATTAATTTTATGCGTTGGGTAAGGCATTGGTCAGGCCAAAGATATTTTATTTTTCAGCCAATCGTCCTATTAAAATGTTAAGCTGTTGATCTGGTGCGGGGCAGCCGACAAATCTGTAAGAATTGAATAGGGGGTCAGGAATTATTACGGGCCATCATTTCCTTCAATTTCTTTTCCAGTTCAATCACCCTTTTTTCCAGTTCAGGTAAATTGCGGCTGGCAGCCTGGCTGCGCAGGGCTGCGGTATAATCAAACGCAGGGGAGCCGGTGACGGCAGAGTTCGGTTTTTTTATGGATTTACTCACACCGCTCTGTGCATTGATCCTGGTTCCGTCGGCAATTTTTATATGGCCCACAATTCCTACCTGGCCCCCGATCATTACATTATTCCCGATCTTGGTACTGCCGCTGATGCCGCTTTGTGCAGCGATCACGGAATTATTCCCTACTTCCACATTGTGGGCGATCTGGAGCAGGTTGTCTAATTTGGCCCCGGCCCTTATAAGGGTACTTCCAATGGTTGCCCGGTCAATGGTGGCATTGGCGCCGATCTCCACACCATCTTCAATGATCACGTTGCCGATCTGCGGAACTTTTTTCAATGTACCATCTGCCTGGGGAGCAAAACCAAATCCATCACTGCCAATTATGGTCCCGGCATGTATGGTCACATTTTTCCCGATCACACAGTCATGGTAAATTTTCACCCCGGGATGAATGATTGTATTTTCCCCGATCACAACATTATCGCCCAGGAAGGCATTGGGGTAAATTTTTACGCCATTGGCTACGATCACTTTTTCTCCCAGGTAGGCAAAGGCGCCGATGAAGACATTTTCACCGGTTTTGGCCGAAGCGGCAATATATACCGGCTGCTGAATGCCGGACAGCTGCTGTCTTTGTATCTGCTGGTATTTATCTAAAAGGGTGGCAAAGGCTGAATAGGCATCCGGAACTTTAATGAGGGTAGCCCCGATCTTTTGTTTCAGTTCCTGTGTTTCATTGATGATGATGATGCTTGCCGCGGTGCTGTACAAAAATTCCTCGTATTTGGGATTGGCAAGAAAAGAAAGCTGACCGGCACGGGCTTCTTCAATTTTGCCGAAAGAACCCACCGATGATTCCGGGTTTCCTTCCACCCGGCCGTTGATCATTATGGCTATTTGCGCTGCGGTGAATTGCATAGTTGATATTAAGTCATTTGTCATTAGGACATTTGTCATTGGGTCATTTGTTATTGGGCCATTTGTTATTTGCTCATCCTTCAATTATTGAGATCTACCGAATGACTTAATGACCAATGACTATATTCTTGGATAACAAATGTAATATTTTTTAACCGTGCCCATCAGGTTTTGATTGATGAGGGCATTGTCCACTTCCGAAATATCCTTTACCTCCCCGTTCTTGAACAGGATATGGATATGTTCTTTACCGGGGTTGTACGTGCTGCTGGTTACCTCACCTGTAAATACAAGCCAGCCGGCCTCTTCAGGGGAGAGGCTTAACCGGGTACATGTTTCCCTGGTCTTTTCTTCAAGTATCCTGCTGTCAAACGGTTCTGCCGAGTATTGCACTTTAAGTAACCGGCGGTGGATGATCCCCTGGCAAAGGCTTGACAAAACCTGGTCCGGATGCCGGCACCATCCTTTTATTGCTGCCAGCAGATCATAGTCATCCAAATCGCAAAACTCTTCCAGCGTAACTGCCTGGATGGGTTTGTTTATAAAATTATCCAGGGGCAACTGGGTGCTGGCTTTTACATGTTTTGCCCTTTTAATGATACGCTTCAGCATCTGCTCTGCACACAACACTGTTTTATGCAGGTAAACCTGCCAGTACATAAGACGGCGGGCTACCAGGAATTTCTCGATGGAGTAAATCCCTTTTTCTTCCACCATGAGCTCCCCATTATGTACGATCAGCATTTTTAATATCCGGTCGTAGCCGATCACACCTTCATTTACCCCGGTGAAAAAACTGTCCCGGGTCAGGTAATCCATCCGGTCCACATCCAACTGGCCACTGATGAGCTGGTAGAGGAATTTTTTAGGATACCGGTCGGTAAAGATCTCCAGGGCAAGCTGTAATTGCCCGTTGAACTGTTTGTTCAGTTCCTCCATGATCAGCAGGGAGATCTTTTCATGCTGCATGCCTTCAATCAGCACGTGTTCCAGCGCATGGCTGAAGGGCCCATGGCCGGTGTCATGAAGCAGGATGGCGATCTTTGCGGCCTGTTCTTCAGCAACGCTTATCCCGGTTCCTTTATTTTTTAATTCGCTGAGGGCATTGCACATTAAATGATAGGCTCCCAACGCATGGTGTAAGCGGCTGTGTACTGCCCCGGGATAAACCAGGCTGGCCATCGCCATCTGGTTAATGCGGCGCAGGCGCTGAAAGTATGGATGGGCGATCACTTGGTTCACCAGTTCATCATCAATGGTAATAAAACCATAAACCGGGTCGTTTATTATTTTTCTGAAAGGCATGGATGAATTGTATGTTTGACGTTTGATGTTTGTGGTCATGCCTTTGACAATACCGGCATTTGTTAAAAGATGCACAAAGCTAAATAAAGCTTATCAGCATTGATATAAAAAATTAAATTTGTAGCTATCCGGCAATTCAGCAGAACCAGCAATTCAATCAGGTCAGTAAACAGCAACGGGTGCTGAACCTCAAACAACAAACTCCTATTATGAATGTAGCAAAAATACTTTGGGTAGATGATGAGATCGACAGCCTTACTTCGCAGATCATGTTCCTGGAAAGCAAGGGCTATGAAGTACAGACCAAGACCAACGGATTTGATGCGGTGGAATATGTAAAAGATAATATCGTGGATGTGGTATTGCTGGATGAGACCATGCCCGGCATCACGGGCCTGCAAACGCTTCAGCAGATAAAAGAAATGAACAGCAACCTGCCGGTTGTGCTGATAACAAAAAATGAAGCAGAGAACCTGATGGATGAAGCCATTGGCTCGCAGATAAGCGATTATCTTATTAAGCCGGTTAACCCAAACCAGGTTTTACTGAGCCTGAAAAAGATCATCGATAACAAAAGGCTGGTGGCCGAAAAGACCACTTCGGCATACCAGCAGGAATTCCGCAGCCTGTTCATGGCGTTAAACAGTAACCCGGATTATAATGAGTGGATGGAACTATACCGCAAACTTGTTTACTGGGAACTGGAAATGAAAAAGAGTGACAGTCCCGAAATGCAGGAGGTTTTCCAGGCCCAGAAGGCAGAAGCAAATACAGAGTTCTTTAAATTCATTTCAAGGAATTATGCATCCTGGGTAAGTCCTAAAAGCAGTGAAGGGCCTATCATGAGCCATACCCTGATGAAGTTCAAAGTGTTTCCTCACCTGGAAAAAGGGGTACCGCTTTTCTTTGTGCTGATCGATAACCTGCGATTTGATCAATGGAAGACCATCCAGCCCATATTTGCCGAAAGTTTCCGCATACATGAGGAAGAAACCTTTTATGCCATACTGCCTACGGCCACCCAATATGCCCGTAACGCCATATTTGCGGGCATGATGCCGGTGGATATTGAAAAGAAGTTCCCGGTGCAATGGAAGAACGATGATGAGGAAGGAGGAAAGAATATGTTTGAAGAGGAATTCTTCAAGGCACAGCTGAAGAGCCTGGGCAAGAGTGATCTTAAATATTCTTACACCAAGATCACCAACAACAACGACGGACAGAAACTGGTGGATAATATTCACAATATGCTGGAGAACGACATCAACATCATTGTGTACAATTTTGTGGACATGCTCAGTCATGCCCGTACCGAAATGGAAGTGCTGAAGGAACTGGCCGGCGACGAAACCAGTTACCGCAGCATTACCGAAAGCTGGTTCACCCATTCGCCCCTGCACCAGGCACTTAAAAGGATTGCCGATAAAAAATTGACCATGGTGATGGCTACTGACCACGGAAGTGTACGGGTAAATACGCCGGTGAAAGTGATCGGCGATAAACAGACCACGGCTAACCTGCGCTACAAGCATGGCCGCAACCTGAACTATGACGCAAAGGACGTACTGGCATTCCGTGACCCGAGAGAAGCCGGGTTGCCGGTTCCGAACGTTAATTCGTCGTTCATCTTTGCTAAAGGCGACCTGTACCTGTGTTATCCCAATAACTATAATCATTTTGCCAATTATTACCGAAATACCTTCCAGCACGGCGGTATAAGCCTGGAGGAAATGATCGTTCCGGTAATACGGATGACGAATAAATGAGGCACTGCCCCAAATCCCTGAAGGGGATTATGAAGAGACTTTAAGTATAAAAATCTGTATTGTATCAAACAGCAGATTTATGGTGGTGTCCTTTGAAATTTGTGAGCTGTCATGCTGAGGACACTCTCAGGCACGCGGTCCTTCGTTCCTCAGGATGACAACCATTCAAAATAGGACACTACCAGATTTATTTATCAACGATTGTTGAAAAAGATTTTTTTTATTACTCTTGATTTGTGGGAGGTTGCATTTAAATAATAAACTTCAAAAGTCCCTTTAGGGATTTAGGGCATGAAATACACACAACATACATTGGATAAAATTGAACGGATCGCTGAAGAGAACGGCTATGTTATCCGTTATGAACGGGGAACATTTCAAAGCGGCTATTGCATATTGCAGGATAAAAAAGTGATCGTGATCAATAAATTCTTTCAAACCGAAGGAAGGATAAATACACTTATTGACCTGATGCCCCAGCTGGATATTAATTTTGATGCCCTCACAAAGGAAAGCCAGCATATGTATGAAGAGGTGATGAGTGTGGAAAATAAGCAATAAGCAACCGGCAACGAACAATATCCATTTGCCATTGACGCTTACACTTAATTTATTGACCTACTAATTGCCAGTTACTTATTGTCAATTGCCTATTTTTGTCAAGTGCAATGCCCTCCCTTAAAAATAACATTTCTTGGTACCGGCACCAGCAGCGGTGTGCCCATGATCGGTTGCGATTGCCCCGTATGCACATCCCCGGATACGAAGGATAAACGGTTACGTTCCAGCATCCTGGTGGAGAGTGAAACAACCTCCCTTGTAATAGATACCACGCCCGATTTCCGCTACCAGATGCTGCGGGCCAGGGTAAAAAAACTGGATGCGGTTCTATTCACCCATCCGCATAAAGACCATATTGCCGGGCTGGATGACGTGCGGGCCTATAACTTCTTCCAGCAAAAACCGATGGAAGTGTATGCCAACTCGTTAACAGAGGAATCCATCAAAAGGGAATTTGCCTATGTCTTCTCAGATAAAAAATACCCGGGTATTCCCAACATTAACCTGAATACCATTGATGAGAACCCGTTCCGGATCGGGGATATCCCGGTAGTACCCATTTTGGTATGGCACCTGAAAATGCCGGTGCTGGGTTTCCGGTTCGGGCGGTTCACCTATATAACCGATGCAAACCGTATTGATGAAGAAGAAAAGGAAAAAATAAGAGGGAGCGATGGCATGGTGCTGAATGCCCTTCGAACAGAACCACATATCTCCCACTACACATTGGATGAAGCCGTAGCCCTGGTGCAGGAACTGGGAGTGCCCAATGCCTGGTTTACCCACATGAGCCACCAGATCGGAAAGCACGAGGAGGTAAATATGGGCCTGCCCGACGGCATTCAATTGGCATGGGACGGATTGGAAATTGAGGAGACAGGGCTATAGCCGGCTTGTAAAGTGACCGGGTTGCAAATATTTTTCCGCCATGACAAAAATAAAGTAGGCCATAACCACAATGGCCAGTACAAAATATAAAAGCATCTCGGTCTTACCCGGCACTCTTATTTTATACACCGATGTCCGCTGCCTGAAAGAAGGGAAATACAACCAGATGATCCGCAGCAGTTGTATGAAGATGGCATAAACACATGACAGGCAAATAAGCAATTCGATTATCATTTTCATTGTATAAATTTTATCAGCATTGGGGCAACTGAAGAAATATCCGGTCATCCGCAAAGCAACTGAAGCTGTATTACTGTACAGCGGGTATTTTCTCATTTTTTTCTGATCTTTTACTCTCAAATTCCGGGAAGGCTGGCCTTACCTTGAACCAATGCCCGGCTCCCGGAAATATTTAGCTGAATATTTTTCCTTTACCCGAAAGGAACGGACAGGGATCATTGCTGTAATGGCACTGATCCTCCTGCTTATCTTTCTCCCGTTCTTCTTTCCGTATCTCATGACTGAAAAGAAATACGATCACAGCCAGTTTGAGAAGGAGATCGCTGCATTGAAAACAGAACAGCCTGATAGTACCACAGACCGCTCTAGTACTTCTGACGAAAATAATTACCAGGATCTCCGCCAGCCAGCGGACAAGAATTATTACAGAAGGGGATCAGCAGGAGAATTGTTTTATTTCGACCCCAATACATTACCTGTTGAAGGCTGGAAGAAACTCGGCATACGGGAGAAGACCGCAAACACGATCCGGAATTACATTTCAAAAGGCGGCCGGTTCAACAAACCGGAAGACATTGGTAAGATATGGGGCCTGCCCCCCGATGAAGTGAACAGGCTGCTTCCTTATGTAAGAATAGAGCAAAAGAATACAGACAGGTTCATCCCTGCTGAAAACAAGATTTATGCCCGGCTGCCGGAAAAAACCAGTTATACAAGAAACGCTGTTGACATAAACACGGCCGATACGTCCGAGTTTATTGCGCTGCCGGGCATTGGCAGCAAACTGGCTGGCCGCATCGTTGCATTCCGGGACAAATTGGGTGGGTTTTACAAAGTGGAGCAGGTAGCAGAGACCTATGCATTACCCGATTCCGCTTTTCAGAAAATTAAGGGGAAACTGGTCATCAGCAATTCAACAGTTAAACAATTAAATATCAATACGGCAACACTGGAAGAACTGAAACTGCATCCTTATATCCGGTATAATATTGCCAACGCCATCGTACAATACCGCAACCAGCATGGCAGTTTTACTGCTGTAAGCGATCTGAAAAACATCCTGATCATTACTGCAGGGGTCTATGATAAAATGGAACCTTACCTTACCATCCGGTAGACTGTCGCCCGGTATTTTAAAATTCTGTATTTTGCAGCCCTTAATGATTGCGTTTATATGAATTTTGAAATTACTGAACTGACCGGGCAGGTGGCACATACTGCACGTGATTTTGCCAACCAACATATCAAACCCCATTTAATGGACTGGGATGAAAGCCAGGAATTTCCTGTACAGGTATTTAAGGAAATGGGTAAACTGGGGATGATGGGTGTGCTTGTCCCGGAAAAATATGGCGGCAGCGGAATGGGTTATTTTGAGTACAATGCCATCATCCAGGAAGTGGCAAAGGTATGCGGCTCGGTTGGCTTATCGCTGGCGGCACATAATTCTTTGTGTACAGGCCATATACTCAGTTTTGGAAATGAGGAACAGAAGAAGAAATATTTGCCCAAACTGGCAACTGCGGAGCACATAGGAGCGTGGGGATTGACCGAAGCAAACACAGGCAGTGATGCCGGTAATATGAAGACAACTGCTGTGAAGGAAGGGAATGACTGGGTGATAAACGGAACCAAGAACTGGATCACGCATGGTAAAAGCGGGGATGTGGCGGTTGTGATCTGCCGGACAGGTGAACCAAGGGCGAAAGACAATGCAACGGCATTTATAGTGGAGAAAGGAACACCCGGTTTCAGCGGTGGTAAAAAGGAAAATAAACTGGGTATGCGTGCAAGTGAAACAGCGGAAATGATTTTTGATAACTGCCGTATCCCGGATGCTAACAGGATCGGGGAAATAGGGCAGGGGTTTAAGCAAAGCATGAAAGTGCTGGACGGGGGAAGGATCTCCATTGCTGCGTTGGGATTGGGAATTGCAAAAGGGGCTTACGAGGCATCGCTGCAATATTCAAAAGAACGTTACCAGTTTGATCAGCCCATAGCCAGTTTCCAGGGCATCAGTTTTAAACTGGCCGATATGGCAACTGAAATTGAAGCGGCGGACCTTTTGATCAAGCAGGCCTGTGACCTGAAGATGCGGGGCCTGCCCATGACCAAGGAAGCCGCCATGGCAAAATATTATGCAAGCGAAGTGGCGGTACGGGTAAGTACCGAAGCGGTGCAGATTTTTGGAGGATATGGGTATACAAAAGATTTCCCGGTAGAGAAATTTTACCGGGACAGTAAACTCTGCACCATCGGGGAAGGAACAAGCGAGATACAGAAACTGGTGATCAGCCGGGAGGTTTTGAGATAATCACAGCAGTTCAACACAATTTTAATCTTCATTAAGCGTTTTGGGGGTACTATGAAAAAAATGAGAATACTGTGCGGCCTGGTGATCCTTGTTGCAATAATAAGCTGCAACAACAGCGAGGGTTCCGGGAAAAAGATAAATCCGGACATTAATGCGGCCGGGTTGTTCATGACCCATTGTGCTTCCTGCCACAAGTGTGATGTTGATTTTACCGGTCCTGCTTTAAAAGGGGCAGCTTCCCGCTGGAAAGACAAGGCGCTGATGTATGAATTCATGCGTAACCCGATGGGGGTAATTCAAAAAGACAGTTATGCAACCGGGCTTTTCAATAAATATAAAGCGGTGATGACACCTTCCACGCTGACCAATGAAGAGATCGATGCCGTGCTGGAACATTGCAATCAGTAATACCGCCAACCGGCAGCATTAAAATGCATCATCATCCGAAGAAGCTGAAGAAGCAAACATATTATCTACCGCTCCACCCAGCATCGGGAATTTTTCTTTCACAAAATCCTTGATCGTTTCCAGCGCTTTTGTTGCCTGTTCTTCTGTAATGCCGGCGTTTACCATCAACTTGTTTATTAATTCCTGCATGTTGTTATTATTTTGAATGATGATGTTGATTGTTAAATGAAGTGTTGTTTTAATTCAACATTCATCATTTAGCATTCAACATAAATTAATTTATTCCGTATCATACCTGTCCACCCGTTCAATGCCCGGCAGCGCTGTTAGTCTTTCCACCAGTTCATCAAGCTCTTCCTTATCGTGAACAAATATCTTCACATTGCCTTCAAAGATCCCTTCTTTGGCTTCAATGGTCATGGCCGAGATATTGAATTTTAATTCACCGCTGATCAGGTTGGTGATCTTATGGATCACCCCAACATCATCCAGCCCGATGATCCGCAGGCCGGTGAGGAAGGATATTTCCTTGTTCTTGGCCCATTTGGTCTTTACCACCCGGTGTCCGTAATTGGCCAGCAGCCGGGCTGCATTGGGGCAATTGGTGCGGTGTATCTTTAATCCTTCGCCGGCGGTTACAAAACCAAACACATCATCGCCGGGGATCGGTTTGCAGCAGTTGGCAAGTGTGTATTGTATCTTATCGCTGCTTTCACCAAAGATGATCAGTTCTGCGTCTTTTTTGTCAAAGGTTTTTTCCGGGATGACCTTTTCATGCTTTTCTTCCACGTGTGGTTTTACCGGTTTGGGTGCAACCAGTTTATCGCCCAGCACGGTAAATTCCTTTAACTCCCGCAGGTCAATCTTCTTAATGGCAATATCATACAGCAGGTCAAGCGAAGACCCCGTTTTATAGAAATTCGATAATTCCTCCAGGTTGCTCTGATTCATGGAAACACCCAAACCTTCCAGCTTCCTTTGCAACGTATACTTTCCTTCTTCGGCAGTGGCTCTTTTTTCTTCTTTCAGGGTGTCTTTGATCTTTGCCTTTGCCTTGCTGGTCACAACAAAGTTCAGCCACTCAATATTTGGCTTTTGCTTGGCGCTGGTAATGATCTCCACCTGGTCGCCACTGCGTAATTTATGACTGATGGGAACCAGTTTGTGGTTTACCTTGGCGCCGATGCATTTGCTGCCAACCGCCGTATGTACGCCAAATGCGAAGTCCAGGGCCGATGCACCAACCGGCAGCATTTTTACTTCGCCTTTGGGGGTATACACATAGATCTCTTCTGCCAGGAAAGATGTTTTAAAGTCCTGCAGGAAGTCGATCGAACTTCCATCCTGGCTGTTCAGCGCTTCCCTGATCTGCTGGAACCATTTATCAAAACGGCTTTCGTCATCTTTGCCTTCTTTGTATTTCCAGTGTGCCGCAAGCCCTTTTTCGGCGATCTCATTCATCCGCTTGGTACGGATCTGCACTTCCACCCATTTACCATGCGGGCCCATCACGCTAGTATGCAGCGCTTCGTATCCGTTGCTTTTGGGGTTGCTCAACCAGTCCCTTAAGCGTTCGGGAGAAGGGGTGTATTCGTCCGTAATCATGCTATACACTTTCCAGCAATCTTCTTTTTCTTTTTCCAAAGGGGAATTTACCAGTATGCGTATGGCAAACAGGTCATACACTTCTTCAAAACTCACTCCTTTCTTTTTCATCTTGTTCCAGATAGAGTGAATGCTTTTTGGCCTGCCATAGATCTCAAAATCAAATTCAGCCTTTTCCAGTTTTTCCTTCAGCGGGCGGATAAAGTCGTTGATGTATTTGCTTCTTTCTCTTTTGGTATCGGTTAACTTTTGGGCAATGTAACGGTAGGTATCCGGCTCCATGTATTTCATGGCCAGGTCTTCCATCTCGGTCTTGATATTGTAGAGGCCCATGCGGTGGGCAAGGGGGGCGTATACATAAACCGTTTCGCTGGATATCTTTAATTGTTTTTCTCTTTTCATGCTTCCCAGGGTACGCATGTTATGGAGGCGGTCGGAAAGTTTTATCAGGATCACCCTCGGGTCATCGGTAAGTGTAAGTAATATCTTCTTGAAATTCTCGGCCTGCTGGGTACTGTTTGTATCCATCACCGTACTTATCTTGGTGAGGCCATCAACGATCTTGGTCACTTCCGAACCAAATTCCCGTTGAACATCCTCCAGTGTGATATCGGTGTCTTCCACCGTATCATGCATCAGGGCACAAATGGTACTGCGTACCCCCAGGCCGATCTCTTCCACGCATATACGGGCAACGGCAATGGGGTGAAGGATATAGGGCTCCCCGCTTTTGCGCCGCATCGTTTTATGTGCTTCGGCAGCCATTCCAAAGGCGGTACGGAGCAGTTCCTTGTCACCGGGTTTTAATTTGGATTTTAAAACCCTCAGGAGTCCTCGGTACTGCCGCAGGATCTCCTTTTTCTCCTCTGCCTCATTGAGGTTGTATTTCGGTATGGTTGCTGCTGTTTCTTCCATCGGATGAAACGAATTTACGTAAAACAAATCTGTTTTCCGTTTTGCCGAAATGCCTTACTTTTGCAGCCCTTTTGCGGATGTGTCCCGCCAAAGGCGGGAGCAGACACAGCACAAGCGGATGTGGCGAAATTGGCAGACGCACCAGACTTAGGATCTGGCGCCGTAAGGCATGTAGGTTCGACCCCTATCATCCGCACCAAACGAATACCGAACCTGCCTTTGCCGGCAGGCAGGCAAGGAACAAGGAATCATGAACTTCAGAATTCGATATTCCCTGTTCCTTGTTCAATATTTAAAAGTTAAATAATAAGAAATGGCAACAATTACAAGAGAGCCTATCGGCCAGCTGCATGATAAACTGACAGTAAAACTGAACAGGGAAGATTACCTGCCCTCTTTTGAGAAAAAACTGAAAGATTACAGCAAAACGGCAAACATCCCCGGGTTCCGGAAAGGAATGGTACCAGCCGGTATGATCAAAAAAATGTACGGCAGTTCCATATTTACCGATGAGATCCTGAAATCCGTGGAAAAGGAACTGTATACCTGGCTGAATAAGGAAAGGCCCGAGATCTTTGGCCAGCCATTGCCATTGGCCAGCGATATGCAGAACATGGATATCAATAACCCGGCCGATTATGAATTTGGTTTTGAGATAGGGCTGAAGCCGGAATATACCCTGGCCGACCTGGCAAAAGCAAAACTGACCCTGCATAAAGTAGACGTAACAGATACAATGGTGGATGAAGAGATCAGCCGTATGCAGATCAAGGGTGGTAAAATGACCGAACCCGGAACGGTTACCAATGATGAGAATGTACTCAACCTGCTCTTTACGGAAAGCGATAAGGATGCTAATGCAGTTGAAGGGGGCGTATCAAAAGAAAACTCTGTGATACTGAAATATTTTACTGCTGCGGTACAGAAGAAATTCATGGACAAGAAGGTTGGCGATGTGGTTACGGTGCAGTTAAGCAAGGCTTTTGATGAAGACAAGCTGGCGATGTTCTTGCAGGACCTGGGATTTGATAAGGAAGATAAAGAAGCCGGTAAAAAATACTTCAAGCTTGAAATCGTTAAGATAGGCCTCGTTGAAAAGCGTGAACTGAATGAGGATTTTTTCAGGGAGATCTACCCTGCGAAGGAAATTAAAACACTGGAAGAACTGAAAGCTGCCATCCAAGAAGAGATCGAAGCATATTGGAAGGCGCAAAGCCGCAACCAGTTGCAGGACCAGATATACCATTACCTGGTTGACGAGACCAAAATGGATTTCCCGGCAGAATTCTTAAAGCGCTGGCTGCAGACAAGCGGCGAAAAGGAAAAGACCGCAGATGAGGCGGAGGCTGAGTTTCCGGGCTTCAGCAGCCAGTTAAAATGGACATTGATCAGCGATAAACTGGTCAGGGAACAAAAGCTGGAAGTAAGCAATGAAGAGCTGCGGGAATATATGAAAGCAGAGATCATGCGTTATTTTGGTACCATGAACCTGGGAGAAGATACCAGCTGGATCGAAAGTTATATCGACCGGATGATGAAGGACGAGAAGCAGGTGGATGCCAGTTACCGCCGTTTGATAACGGATAAACTATTCAACTGGCTGGAAGAACAGGTAAAGTCTAAAGAGAAGACAGTGACCCCGGAGGAGCTGAATGCCATGCAGCATCATCACCATCATTGATAAGAAATGATTTCAATAAAAACCCGGGTTATCTGCCCGGGTTTTTTTATAGCTTTATCTCTTCATCACTATCATCAAAGAAATGAAACTCTGTTAAATGATAGTTGGAGTTTACTTTCAGTTTGATCCGTTGCTTGTATTTGCGCCGCCATTTAGAAAGTCGGGAGAATAAGAATCCCTTTGTAAGATAAGCGTGCAGGATGGGATGTACCTCGATCGTCAGCCCCGTATGTTTTTGCATGATGAGGTAACTGAGGTTCTTTTCTATTTCATCTTCCAGTATAAGGGTGGATGATATTTTACCGGTACCGTTACAACTTGGGCAAACTTCGCTGGTGTTGATATTCATTTCCGGCTTCATGCGTTGCCGGGTCACCTGCATCAGGCCAAATTTGCTGATGGCCAGGATGGCGTGTTTGGCCCTGTCTGGCCGCATGAATTTGTCCATGGCATCGGCCAGTTTCTTCTTGTTCTCGGCCAGTTTCATATCAATAAAGTCCACCACAATGATACCACCCAGGTCCCGCAGCCTCAACTGGCGTGCAATTTCTTCTGCAGCTTCCAGGTTTGTTTCCAGGGCATTCTGTTCCTGGTTATTGCTTACGCTTTTATAACCGCTGTTCACATCAATAACATGTAATGCTTCGGTGTGTTCAATGATCAGGTAGGCTCCGCTTGGCAGGTTAACCGTTTTACCAAAAGCTGCCTTAACCTGCTTGGTGATCCCAAAGCTGTCAAAAACCGGTGAACCGTTGTTGTAATACGTAACGATATCGGCCTTATCCGGTGCAATGCGCTGGATGTATGATTTGGTATCGGCAAAAATGTTTTTGTCATTGACCACGATCCTGTTAAAGTCCTCATTCAGCAGGTCCCGGAGGATGCTGGTGGTCTTTCCCTGCTCACTCAATATCCTGGCTGGAGGAGTTGCTCCTTTTAAATTGGTTTGAATTGTTTTCCATGTGGCCACCAGGCTCAACAGGTCTTCATGCAGTTCGGCCGTGTGTTTCCCTTCTGCGGCTGTTCGTACAATTACGCCCAGGTTCTTAGGTTTGATCGCCTCAATGATCTTGTGCAGTCTTTTTCTTTCGTCGGAAGAATGGATCTTCCGGGAAATGGCAATGATGTCATTGAAAGGGGTAACAACCACAAACCGGCCTGGCAGGGAAAGCTCACAACTGAGCCTTGGCCCCTTTGCGGCAATGGGTTCTTTTAATATCTGGACCAGGATATTCGGGCGGCCGTTGAGTACTTCCGCTATTTTGCCCGTTTTAACAATTTCAGGCTCTACCCTGAACTTTGAAAAATCAGCACCATTTGGGGATTTATCATTGATCGCTTCGGTGGTGAATTTCAGGATGGAACGAACATAGGGGCTAAGGTCGGTGTAATGCAGAAAAGCATCTTTTTCAAAACCAACGTCTATGAATGCAGCGTTGAGGCCGGGTATGAGCTTTTTGACCTTGCCGAGGTAAAGATCTCCCACGCCGAAACTGGAATCAGCTTTTTCGCTGTGCAGTTCCACCAGCTTCTTATCTTCCAGCAGGGCAATTTCAACTCCCTGTGGGGCAGCATTTATAATCAGCTCCTTGGTCAAGCGTAAATTTTTTTTTCAGACCATTACATCATGGAAGGAAACCATAAGCAGCAACCATCAGCAACTAAGTATAAGTTGTAATGAATGCAGGTAAACAGGTGCCGGTATGGGGATTGCCGGCACGGGTAAGAAAAAGCTTACTTCTTCTTATGACGGTTCTTTCTTAAACGTTTTTTACGCTTGTGTGTTGCAATTTTATGACGTTTTCTCTTTTTACCACAAGGCATAACTAGTCTTTTTTTGTTTAAAATAATTTTTAAAATATGTAAACCGGCTTTTACCCGGTATGTTACCTCAATGATTTGATCCGCTCATCCACTTCTTTGCTGTAATGCGGATCGTTTGCCAGCCGTTTACTTATCTGATACCACTTTATCGCCTCGTCCCTGTTTCCTTTTGCAGCATATGCATCGGCTAAGAAAGCAATGGCTTCCAGGTTGTCTGGCTGGGCTTTTACCACTTTCAGTAAACGCTCAACCGCTTTATCATATTGCCCTGAAATATAACCTCCTACGCCCAGCATTAATTGTGCTTTCATGTTGTTGGAGTCTTTCCTGGCAACCGATAAAAGTTGCTGGATGCCCTTCATTGTTTCTTCGGTGCCACCCACCCTGCCTTTTCCCAGGATATAGCAACTGCCTAAACCTACTTTAAGGTCGTCATTACCCGGGTTAAGTTCAATCGCCTTTTCAAACAGAGCAATAGCCTGCTCTGCTTTCCAATTCAGCTTTGCCTCGTCTTGTTCCGAACGAAGGTTGTCTAAAAATAATTGGGCAGCAAAGGTGAGGTTTTTTTCTGACTTATCCAATTTAGCCGCTTCGGCCATATAATATGCATAGGGCTCAAATAAACGAACACTGTCCTTCCAGAATTCGGCCAGTTGCCCATTGGCTTTCACCTGTTGCTCCGAAACATCACCACGTATTACACTGTTTTCTAATTTTGCCACTGCCAGGACCTGCGAGGGGGTAAGGCGTTTTTTCTCGGCTTCGATAAAGCCGGAGATATTAAATGCCTGTTTGCCGGCGCTGTTCACTGCCGGGGTACTTGATTTGCTTTTTGGGGCAACGGTTCTTCCGAAATAAAAAAGGAGGGTTACTAAAATGAGGCCGCTGATGACCAGTATTAATTGCTTCTTCACTAGTTAAATTTGCCCCGCCGGGTTTAGGCGGGGCAGCAAAGTTAAGCTACTCTTCGCTGTCGTCCACTTTTTCGGTGTTCTCTTTAATGTTTTTTGAAGATTTTATTTCCTGCATAAACTCTTTAGCTGGTTTGAAAGCAGGAATAAAGTGTTCGGGAATTTCCACAGCTATATTTTTCTTAATATTTCGGCCAATCTTGGCAGCTCTTTTTTTTGTGATAAAACTGCCGAATCCACGTATGTAGATGTTTTCCCCATTGGCCAGTGAACTCTTGACTTCTTTGAACATCGTTTCAAGTGTGACCAAAACATCCACTTTGGGGATACCCGTTTTGTCTGATATTTGATTAATAAGGTCGGCTTTTCTCATGTTTATTATTTTTATATGAGAGTAACAATCAGAAAAATACAACATTTTTTTCGAATTTTCCAAACAAGATGGTGATTATCAATTACTTTGTACTCAAATCATTACTTGAATAGTTTGCATCCAATATTATATAGTATTGATTATTAATAATTTATAAAGTAAAATAAATGGCAGACCAATTATTATTGAAGATGAATAAAACTGGTATTCAGGCATGAAAACGAAAGAGAAGAGAATTTTTTTTACCAAAAATCTGCTTCACTGGGATAAGAACAAAAACAGCAGGATGATGCCCTGGAAGGGAGAAAAGGACCCGTATAAGATCTGGCTCAGCGAAATAATCCTGCAGCAAACAAGGGTGGAGCAGGGCTGGGACTATTACAACCGTTTTTTGAAAATCTTTCCAACGATCATAAGACTGGCTAATGCTTCTGAGGTAAGGGTATTTAAATTGTGGGAGGGATTAGGCTATTACAGCCGCTGCAAAAACCTGATCGCTACGGCCCGTTTTATTGCTAAAGAAAAAAAGGGAAAGTTTCCGGACAGCTATGAAGAGATACGCTCTTTAAAAGGAGTTGGGCCCTACACGGCAGCAGCGATCGCTTCTTTTGCCTTCAATTTGCCTTATGCCGTGGTAGATGGAAATGTATTCCGGGTCCTTTCCCGGTATTTTGGAATAAGCAAAGATGTTAACAGCAGCGAAGGAAAGAGAATATTTACCGCTCTTGCCAATGAATTATTGCACCAGGGGCAGCCGGGTATTTATAACCAGGCAATAATGGATTTTGGCGCTGTAGTGTGCAAGCCGCAAAAGCCATTGTGTGCTGCCTGTCCGCTGAAAAAAGAATGTGTTGCCTGTTTACAAAACAAGGTTGAAAAATTACCCCGGAAGACAAAACCACCGGCTAAAAGAAAAAGGTGGTTCAGTTATTTGATCGTTGAGCACAACGGAAAGGTATATGTACGCAAACGGGGCAAGAAAGACATCTGGGAAAACCTGTACGAATTTGTTTTAGTAGAAGGGACCAGGAAGGTCACCATTGAAGCGATTAAAGCTTCTTCGATTTTTAAGGAACTTGGTCACAACAATACGGTGCAGATCCGTTCTGTTTCAAAAACATACCAGCAGCAATTATCTCACCAGGCGATCCAGGGGTATTTCATTCATCTCCTGACAAAAAAAGCACCTTCGCTTGAAAAATATGAAGCGGTTTCACCTGAAAAACTGGCCAAACTGCCCTTTCCCCGGTATATAACCAGGTATTTGGATGAAAGCGGGGTAAAGGCATTTGAAAGATAAAAATGTATCTTTAAATTTGTTGTAACACATTACAAGCCGATGGGTCCGGCATAAATCAACTATTATGAGAGGAGTAAACAGGGTAATGCTGATAGGCAATCTTGGTAAAGACCCGGATATGCAGTTCCTGGAAGGGAATATTGCCGTTGCAAAGTTCTCACTCGCTACAACAGAGACATACAAGGACAGGAGCGGAAAACTGATCTCTCAAACGGAGTGGCATACGGTTGTTCTTTGGAGGGGACTGGCAGAACTTGCCCAGAAATACCTGCACAAGGGAAGCCTGGTCTATATTGAGGGCCGCCTGAAAACACGTAGCTGGGAGGACAAGGAGGGGAATAAAAAATTTGCAACAGAAGTAGTGGGAGATAATCTTATTATGCTCGATAAAAGAACGGATGGCAGCCATCCGGGCCAGGGTTTTGATGGGTTGGAAAACCCCGATGCCGATACTGGTATGCCACCCCACCCGGATGAGGGTGCCGAGCGCCTGCCTTTTTAGGAATATAATTTTTTACATAAACTTTTTGTTTTGGATCATCATTCGGTTCATGAATTTATCGGTTTAACCAGGTTCTTCTTTTTGGCAATAACCCCTGCTGCTACCACCGTACTCATTATCCTGGTCATTCTTCTTTTCATGTTGTCTTTTTTGATGGCGGGTTCTGAGATCGCTTTTTTTTCTCTCACGTTCAAGGATATCAATGTACTTAAAACAAAAAAGCAACCGGCCTATCGCCGGATCGTGAGTTTACTTGATCAGCCTAAAACGCTGCTGGCGTCCATGCTGATAAGCAACAGTTTCATAAACATCGGGATCATCCTCATCTCAAATATTTTAATTGACAGCTGGATCGCCGGACTGCAATTGACCTTTTGGCCGGTTTTTCTGCTTAAGGTAGGCTCGGTTACTTTTTTATTGCTGCTTTTTGGTGAAGTGCTGCCAAAAGTATGGGCAACACATCATAAGATCTGGTTTGCTGCCACCGCATCCCTGGTCATTGAAATATTCGGCAGCATCTTTTACCGGTTCAGTAAACGGATGGTCAGGCTGAGTGACCGGGTTGAAAGAAGATTTTCTTCTGAATCTTCTTCCACCATGGATTCAAGCAATCTGGATTATGCCATAGACCTTTTACCGGAACATGAAGCAACCTCCGAAGAAAAATCAATACTCAAGGGCATCAGGAAATTCGGAGATACCACGGTAAAACAGGTAATGCGCACCCGGCTGGATGTTTGCGGCATCGACCACAGCTACCCTTTCCGGGATGTTATTAAGAAGATCGAAGAACTGCATTATTCCAGGTTACCGGTGTACCGCCATAACCTGGATGAAGTGGTTGGCATGCTGCATACGAAAGACATTCTGCCGTTCATAAATGAGCCGGCGGAATTTGACTGGCATACGCTCATGCGCCAGCCCTATTTTGTACATGAACAAAAACTGATCGAAGACCTTTTGCAGGAATTCCGCAACAGGCGCATACACTTTGCGGTTGTGGTGGATGAGTTTGGCGGTACTTCCGGAATTGTAACCCTGGAAGACGTGATGGAGGAGATCATCGGGGAAATAAAAGATGAATTTGACGAGGAAGAAAGCAATAATAAAAAGATCGACGATCATAATTACATCTTCGAAGGGAAGACAATGATCAATGATGCTTGTAAAGCAATGAAATTGCCGGCGGATACATTTGATGCCCTCCGGGGCGACAGTGATTCACTGGCGGGCCTGGTACTGGAGATCGCCGGTGAATTCCCGCAGGTGAATGAAGAAGTGGCAAGCGGTGATTATATCTTTGTTCCGCTGGAAATACATAAGAACCGCCTGGATAAAATAAAGATCACGATCAAACCCGCCAATCCCGAATAACTATGAAAAAAACGGTTTCAAGACCTCCTGGTTTTTCCCCTCTTTGCCTGTTACCTTTTGCCTGTTGCCTGTTCCTGATTGCTTCCTGCAACGCTCCCTATGTTTCCAAAAAAAGAGGATACTACAAAATTGATTTTCCAGAGAGGAAATATATTTCTTTGGAAGAAAAGGGATTCCCATACACATTCGAATACCCGGTCTATGCGAAGATCGTAAAGGACAGCACATACTTCGACCAGGATACACTTAACCCGTATTGGATCAATATTGATTTTCCACAGTTTGGCGGAAGGATATTTTTGAGTTACAAGGCCATTGGCGGCAGGTCAACCTATAAAGTGAAGCAGGCCGATGGCACTTATAAGGACTCCGTTGGTTTAAATGTATTTGATTACATGGTGAATGATGCCTTTAAACTGACCAGCAAAAATGAGGCGGTTGCGTCCTCCATCAACGACAGCCTGTTCCAGACAAAGAACGGTATCACCGGGGTCTTCTTCCGGGTGGGGGGCAATGCAGCTACCGCCAAACAGTTTTTTATGAGTGATACAACAAGGAATTTTTTCAGGGGGGCCCTCTATTTTGATGTAACCCCCAATGCCGATTCACTCAAACCTGTTCAGGATTTTTTACAAAAAGACATCGACCACCTGATCAATACCTTCCGGTGGACAAATAAATAACTCTCTTTTTCTATAGTTTGGCATCCATTTCAGCCGTTTAACCCTGCGCTTTCGTTATTTTTGCAGCCTTATGATTGCAATAGATAATATCCTGGTCAGTGATGAGGTATTAAGGGAACAGTTCGTTTGCGACCTTTCAAAATGCAAAGGTGCATGCTGTGTGGACGGTGATGCCGGCGCCCCGCTGGCAAAAGAGGAACTGGATAAGATAAACGAGGTGTATGATACCGTTTTGCCCTACCTGAACAATGAAAGTAAAAAAGAACTGGAACGGCAGGGCAGGTATGTGTATGATAAGGAATTTGGCTGGGTTACTCCAACTATTGAAAGCAAGGTCTGTGTGTATGGCATCAAAGATGGATCCGGTATTGTCAAGTGTGGCATTGAACAGGCTTATCTCGAGGGAAAGATAAAATGGAAAAAGCCAATCAGTTGCCACCTCTTCCCCGTAATTACCAAAAGCAGCAAACACAGCGATAATGTGTATGTGAATTATGAACCCCGGGAAGATAACTGCAAAGCAGCCTGTGCTCTGGGAAAAAAACTGAAAGTGCCCGTATATGTCTTCCTGAAAGAAGCACTGGTACGGAAATTCGGGCAAAAATTCTACAATGCACTGGAAGCCACCGCTGCGCATTTAAATAAAAAATAATTTACTGCTACCATGAAAAGAATTCATACGTCCTTATTCCTTCTTTCCTGTTCTTTACTCTTTTTTGCCTGTACCGTTAACAAAGCCACGAACGACGACAGCCTGAAAAAATATTTTGATGAGAACAACGTAGACGGTTGCTTTACCATGCTCGACAATGCCAGCGGGGAGATAACGGTTTATAATATGAAGCTGGATACCATGCGCTTTTCCCCTGCATCAACATTTAAGATCGTGAACTCTTTGATCGGTTTGCAGACAGGGATCATCGTGGATGAGAATATGCTGATAAAATGGGACGGGCAGATCCGCTTTTACCCCAATGGAGATACCGCCCGGAACTGGAATAAGGATATGGGCATGACCGAAGCGTTTAAAGCAAGCAATGTGCCTTATTACCAGGAAGTGGCCCGGCGGATCGGAGCTGATACCATGAAACAATGGATCGACAGCATCGGTTACGGCAACAAGGATATCAGCGGCCCCATTGATTCATTCTGGCTGAACAATAAACTGAAGATATCCCCCGATGAGCAGCTGGGCCTCCTGAAAAAACTGTACTTCGACCAGTTGCCCTTCCGCAAAACTGTTCAGCAGCAGGTAAAGGATGCAATGCTGCAGGACAATAATACGGCATACAAATTGAGCTATAAAACCGGCTGGGGTTTTGGTGTTGATGGCAATGCCCAGGGCTGGATGACCGGTTGGATCGAGGAGAATAATCATGTTTATTTCTTTGTGACTTTCGTAAAAGCCCCGGACCGGGATACTGATATTGCCACCGCAAGAATGAATATTACCAGGGGCATTCTAAAACAGTATGGTTTTTTTGAGGGGAAGAAATAGCCGGGTTGCTTATGAACAGGCCCTCAATTTAACACTTTACTTACCCGGCAGTTCCTTAATTTGCCAGCCCATGTTACGCTTTCAGCATATCTCATATCTTCTGCTCCTGGCTGCCATCCCGGTGCTTGCTGTGCTGTACTATCTTGTCATCAGCTGGAAGAAAAAAACAATAAAGAGGATCGGCGATGAAAACCTGGTAAAGCAGCTCATAAAGAATCATTCATCCCGACGTTTTGCCATAAAATTTTTACTCATTGTATCCGCTTTTGCGCTGGGAGTTTTTGCGCTGGCCAATCTCCGTAAACCGGGTGGGGTAGAAAAAGTGAACCGCAGCGGCATCGATATCATGATCGCCCTGGATGTGAGCAAGAGCATGCTGGCCGAAGACATCAAACCAAACAGGCTGGAACGGGCGAAGCAATCCCTTACCCGGCTGGTCGACAGACTGAGCAACGACCGTATCGGCATCGTGCTGTTTGCAGGCAGGGCATACCTGCAAATGCCGTTGACCGGCGATCATGGCGCTGCAAAAATGTATCTTTCTTCCGCCAGTACCGATGTGGTACCCACACAGGGAACTGTAATTGCCGATGCGCTGAAGATGTGCTACGCTTCATTCAACCCAAAAGAAAAAAAATACAAGGCCGTTGTTTTGATCAGTGATGGGGAAGACCATGACGAAGGGGCAGTAGAAACCGCGGGGCAAATGGCGGAGAACGGGATCATCATCAACACCGTGGGGATTGGCTCACCGATGGGGGCCACCTTTACCGATGAACTGACAAACCAGCCCAAGAAGGATAATAGCGGGAACATAGTGATCAGCAAACTGAATGAAGAAGAATTGAAAAAGATCGCCGCAGAAGGCAAAGGCACCTACCAGTTATTTACCAGCACCGATGATCTGGTAAGCAGGCTGGAAGCACAACTGGAGAACATGGACCAGCGAACGATCACCGAAGATTCCCAGGTGAATTACATGAACTACTTTCCTTATTTTCTTGCAGCGGCATTCATCTTATTGATCCTTGAATTCTTTGTTTCTGAAACAAGAGGTCAACGCCGGCAGAGATCAACGCCGGCAGAAAGAACTGCGGTACCCGCTTTTCTGTTCTTCCTCTCCTGTTCCTTATTCTCATCCGTTTCCTTCGCTCAGAATAATGAAAAGACCCTGATCAAAAAAGGGAATGAGGCCTATGAGAAAAAGGATTATGCGAATGCAGTTACCAACTACCGGCAGGCAGCAGAAAAAGGCCCGGGCAATCCCGTAGCCAGTTATAATTTAGGGAATGCCCTGTATAAGACTGACAAGCCCGATGAGGCCATCGGGGCGTATGAAAATGCACTTGGCAAGGCCGGATCAAAGGCAGACAGGGCAAAGGCATTTTATAATAAGGGGGTAGTGCTTCAGAACAGCAAAAAAATACCTGAATGCATTGAAGCCTATAAAAATGCATTGAAACTGGACCCGGCAGATGAAGATGCCCGTCAAAACCTTCAAAAAGCATTGCAGCAGCAAAAGCAGGAGGAACAGAAAAAAGATAATAAAGAAAACAAAGAAAAAAAGAAGCCGAAAGAAGACCAGAAAAAGAAGGAGCAGGAAAAGCAAAAGCAGCAGGAGCAGAATGAACTACCCAAACCACAGCCATCCAAACTAACCAAGCAGGATGCGGAAGAAAAATTAAAAGCCCTGCTGCAACAGGAAAAAAACCTGCAGGATAAATTAAGGCGGGTAAATACAGGCACGGTTGCCAAACCGGAGAAGGACTGGTAAAGAAGATCCCCATCAACGCTGGTCCATAAACAATCCCGTCATTTTATTGTTACTTTTGCATTATGCAGTTTTATTGTGAATCCCTTACATCATACAGGCGCCTCAAAACAAGAGAGGTTAAGGTTGGTAACCTGTTATTGGGCAACGGGCACCCTATCCGGGTGCAAACCATGACCACCACCGACAGCATGGATACCATGGCCACGGTGGAACAATCCATCCGCTGCATTGAGGCAGGTGCAGAACTAATCCGTATCACAGCCCCCTCCAAAAAAGAGGCAGAGAACTTGCAGAACATCAAGGATGAATTGCGCAGGCGGGGATACGATACACCCCTGGTGGCAGATATACATTTTACTCCCAATGCGGCAGAGATCGCTGCACGGATCGTAGAGAAAGTGCGGGTGAACCCCGGCAATTATGTTGATAAGAAGAAATTTGAGCAGATAGAATATACGGATGCGGAATATGCAGAAGAGATCGAACGCATACGGGAACGATTTACACCGTTGGTAAGGATCTGCAGGGAACACGGTACTGCCATGCGCATCGGTACCAATCACGGCAGCTTAAGCGACCGGATCATGAGCCGCTATGGCGATACGGCCATTGGTATGGTGGAAAGTGCCATGGAATTCTTACGCATTGCCCGTTCTGAGGATTACCACAATATCATATTGAGCATGAAGAGCAGCAACCCGCTGGTGATGGTACAGGCTTACCGGCTTCTTATTAAGCACATGCTGGATGAATTCGGAGAATGTTATCCATTGCATCTTGGCGTTACCGAAGCAGGGGATGGGGAAGACGGAAGAATAAAATCAGCGATCGGCATCGGTACGTTGCTGGAAGACGGTATCGGGGATACGGTCCGGGTTTCACTTACCGAAGACTCGGAGTTTGAAATTCCTGTCTGCAAAGACCTGGTGAAGCGTTATCCGGCCAATGATCAACGGTCAACGGCCGGCGGCAAAATGCCTTCCATCGGAAAACTTCCTTATTCTCCGTTTGAATACAGGCGCAGGGAAACATTCGAAGTGGGTAATATCGGGGCCAGGCATGTGCCTGTTGTAATTGCCGACCTGGGCAAGATCGAAAACATTGCACATGAGCATCTGCAAAGCATTGGATACAGCTATGATGAAGTCACCGACAAGTGGAACATCAGCGACAGCGCCGCTGATTATGTATTCACCGGACACCAACTGCTCCCCTTTGAGCTGCCGGGCACTTTAAAAGTGATCGTTTACCCGGCAACATGGGAAGGAGCAACGGATAAACAAAAATACCTGCCTATCTTTTCAGACAAAGGATATATTGAAGCAGGGTCCAAAAGCGACCTGCTGAATTTTGTGATGATCGATTGTTTCAACGATGATACAGCGATCAATGATTTCACTTTCCTGGATGAACTTGCGAATGACAAAAAAGCGGTGCTTTGTTTAAGCAGTACCAACCAAAATGCCCTGCAAAGTGTTCGCCGCATGTTCATGGAGCTGCAAACGCGGAATATTAAAAACCCGGTGGTGCTGATCACAGACAGCGGTGGACAGACACCCGATGAACACCTGATCCATTTTGCCACAGAAACCGGTGGACTTTTCCTGGACGGATTTGGCGATGGTATTTGCCTTGGATACAGCAACAAGGCACAGATGGGAACTGTAAAGGCCAGTGGCCGTACTTATCTGGAAGTGAAAGATATTTACCAGTTCACCAACAATACGGCATTCTCCATCCTGCAGGCAGCACGTACAAGGATCTCCAAAACAGAATACATCAGCTGCCCAAGTTGCGGCAGAACATTGTTTGACCTGCAGGAAACCACGGCGAAGATCCGTGCTGTTACCAATCACCTGAAAGGGGTGAAGATCGCCATTATGGGCTGTATCGTAAACGGCCCCGGCGAAATGGCCGATGCAGACTTTGGTTATGTGGGTAGCGGGCCAGGAAAGATCACGTTGTACCGTGGAAAGGAAGTGGTAAAAAGAAATGTGAGCAGTGAAGTAGCGGTTGATGAACTGATAAACCTGATAAAGGAGAACGGGGCATGGGTGGAACCTCAGTAAGTAAAAATTAAAAAGTTAAAAGTCAAAATTACTGTATGATCTTTTTACTGCTGACTTTTTGATTTTCGCCTTTTAACTTTTGATTTAAGAACTATGCAAACAGATTTTCTCGTAATTGGCAGCGGCATTGCAGGGCTGACCTATGCATTAAAAGTGGCGGAAGCGTGCCCGGACAAATCTGTTACCATCCTTACCAAAACGCAAAGTGACGAAACCAATACCAAATATGCACAGGGAGGTATTGCCGGTGTCATGGATTTTGATCATGACAGTTTTGAAAAGCATATCGAAGACACGCTGATCGCCGGCGACGGGCTTTGTAATAAGGAGGTTGTTGAAATTGTTGTAAAAGAAGGCGTACAACGTATTGAGGAGATCATTCACTGGGGCGCACGGTTCGATAAAGAAAGCGGGGGCGATTATAAACTAGGAAAGGAAGGGGGCCATAGTGAATACCGGATCCTGCATCATAAGGATGTGACCGGTAAGGAAATGGAACGGGCTTTGCTTGCCGCGATCGCAAAACAAAAGAACATCCATCTCATCAGCCATTGTTTTGTACTGGATATCATTACACAACACCACCTCGGCTACCTTGTTACAAAAGCAACCCCCGATATTGAATGTTATGGCGTGTATGTTTTAAATCTTGCCAGCAATAAGATCGAAAAGATACTTTCCGGAATAACCATGCTGGCTACTGGTGGCAACGGGCAGGTTTACCGTTCTACTACAAATCCTGCCATTGCAACAGGGGATGGGGTGGCCATGGTTTACCGGGCCAAAGGAAGGATCGAGAATATGGAGTTCATCCAGTTTCACCCCACCTCCCTGTATGAGCCCGGTATCCGGGGACAGAATTTTCTGATCACCGAGGCTGTGCGGGGAGACGGTGGCATACTGCGTAATCATGCCGGCGAAGCCTTTATGGAACGATACGACAGCCGGAAAGACCTGGCGCCCAGGGATATTGTAGCCAGGGCGATAGATAATGAGATGAAGGTGGCGGGTACGGAAAATGTTTTTTTAGACTGCAGGCATTTCAGCAGGGAAAAGTTCATTGAACACTTTCCCAATATTTATGAAAAATGTTTGGGTATAGGAATTGACATAACAAAAAACATGATACCCGTTGCCCCCGCAGCCCATTACAGTTGCGGTGGAATTAAAACAGATGAGCACGGACAGACATCCATCAACAACCTGTATGCCGCGGGAGAATGCGCCTGCACGGGCCTTCATGGCGCCAACCGGCTGGCCAGCAACAGCCTGCTGGAGGCAATGGTATTTGCACACCGTGCATATAAAGATTCAATTACAAAAATTGATCTTCCCATAGTTCTCCCGCCAGTTGGCGGGGGCGGAGGGGGCAGTATCCCCGACTGGAAGGCCGATGGTACCAATATGCCAAAGGAAATGATCCTGATAACCCAAAGTGTAAAGGAACTGAAATTACTGATGAGTGATTATGTAGGGATCGTTCGCAACAATGAAAGGTTGAGCAGGGCCATGAAAAGGCTTGATCTCCTGTATGAAGAAACGGAATCCCTTTATCAAAAGACAATTGTATCCCCGCCGCTTTGTGAACTGCGGAATATGATAACCGTGGCTTACCTGATCGTGAAGTGTGCCGGGTTCAGGCAGGAGAGCAGGGGCCTTCACTTCAATACCGACTATCCCGGCAGATCAGAACGGGTGCAAAACATCGTTTTGTAATAAGGAATGCCGGTATTTTTCTTCCCGTTTGTGAGTTTAGTCAGGCTGGTACCCGCTTTAAGAACGTACCTTTCATATTCAGGATGTAATCAATCTTCCTTAAACCCAGTATCATGTATTATCTCATTTATGGATTTCTTTTCCTTCTTTCCTTATTGCCATTTGCAGTTATCTACCTGATCAGTGACGGGATCTTTTTTTTCCTGTATCATGTTTTTGGTTACAGAAAGAAGATAGTGATGGGTAACCTTAAAATAGCATTTCCTGAAAAACCGGATACTGAACTTAAAAAAATAGCCAGGCGCACTTACCGTAATCTTACCGACACGTTTGTGGAAATAATAAAACTGATCTCCATGAGTGACCGGACATTTGAAAAAAGATGCCAGGGCGATTTTACGGTCATCAGCGAACTGGTGAAAAAAGGGAAGAATATACAGCTTCATGCCGGTCACCAGTTTAACTGGGAGTATGGCAGTTTGTTCATGTCAAAGGTAATCCATACCATTCCGTCCTTTGCGATCTATATGCCGATAAAAAATAAGGCAATGGAAAAACTGTTCCTTAAAATAAGGGAACGTTACGGTACTAAATTTATTAAGGCCACCGAATTCAGGGAGAAAAGAGAAGAGATATTCAGTAAAAGATTTGTGTTCTTCCTGGCGGCTGATCAGAATCCGGGGAATCCGGGTTCTGCCTATTGGCAGAATTATTTTAGTAAACCGGCCCCGTTTATAACCGGCCCCGAAGTGGGTGGCATTAAAAATGATGCGGCCATCGTTTTTGTGCGCAGCAGGATAATCAGCAGGGGCCACTACGTTCTGGAATGCATGTGTTATACAGAAAATGCTGCATCCACCGGTGTGGGTGAAATAACCGGGGCCTTTCGGGATTATTTAGAAAAAATAATAAGGGAGGAACCACATAATTATCTATGGACACACCGCCGCTGGAAATGGGATTATAAAGAGGAATATAAAGAACACTGGATCAACAAGGTAGCAAGGGTATAAGTAAATATACAGACAGTGATCCTGTTGTGCCGGTGATCGTTCCTCCTGACCCGGTTTTCTATATTTCTCTTCCTTTGTATCTTTGAACCTGAATAATTCTTATAAGCAGGCACATGTACTATCTTATTTACGGGTTCCTTTTTCTCCTTTCTTTACTTCCGTTGAAGATTCTCTATTTACTAAGTGATCTGATCAGTTACTTTCTTTTCCGGGTCTTTGGCTACCGCAGGAAGATAATAGAGGGAAATCTTGCTATCGCATTTCCTGAAAAAACGATCACGGAAAGAAAGAAGATAGCCAGGAAATTTCACCGGAATTTCACCGATTCATTCATGGAGACCATTAAGTGCCTTTCTGTTTCAAGATCTTTCTATGATAAACATTGTAAAACAGACTTTTCAATATTCGATGGGTTGGCAGCAGAGAATATCAGCTGCCAGATGCATGCATGTCACCAGTTCAACTGGGAGTGGATCAGTCTTCACTGGTCCATTCATATCAGGCAACCATTGGCAGTAGTGTATATGCCCATAAGCAGTAAACCGCTTGACAGATTATTTTATAAACTCCGGACAAGATACGGAGCTGTATTCCTGCCGGCAACAGACATCAAAAGAGCGTTCATTGCCTGGGCCAAAAAAACGCATTGCCTGGCGCTGGTAGCAGATCAGAAACCGGGAGGCCCGGGATCAAGTTACTGGTTGAATTTTTTTAATAAGCCCACTCCCTTTGTTACCGGTCCTGAAAAGAATGCCATACTCAAAAAATGCCCGGTGGTTTTTGGAAGGGCATTTAAGACCGGCAGGGGTAAATATGAAACCAGCCTTACACTTGTCTGCAAAGACGCATCTTTGTTAAAACCCGGTGAACTTACCTTGATGTACCGCGACTATATTGAAGATGCCATCCGGCAACAACCTGAAATGTACCTATGGAGCCACAAACGTTTTAAATTTGAATGGAACGAGGAATACAGGCCCCTGTGGATAGATACAAAACCGATCTGACTGTTATTGTTTTAGTAGTTGAATTACTTTATTTATTTGACCGGCACTCCATTCTACTGAAAGATTATATGCTCCTGCCGGCAAGTGTCCTGTGTGAACAGTGAGCTGGGTGTTGCCAGCCAGGACCGTTGCATCCTGTTTCTTTACAAGTGCCCCCTTACTGTCAAATATTTTTATAACAGCACCGGATGGCCTGTCTGCAGTTACCGAAATAAATATCCTGTTGGCAAAGGGGTTGGGCCAAACGCTAAAGTCATTCCCGGGAATGCAGGATGACCGGAGGATGTTTGTACGGGCAACCCGGCCGTCAATATCAAACTGGGCAATACGGTAATAGCTGTTTTGTGCCGGGTTGTTATCGGTAAACAGGTAACTTCTTTCTGTGTTGCTGTTGCCGGCAGCAGGTACTGTACCCATTGCTTTCCAGCTAACACCATCCGTACTTTTTTCAATAGTGTAATGGCTGCTGTTTTGTTCCTGTGCTGTTTTCCAGGTTAACAGGATCCTTTTTTCATCACACTTCAGGTTGAACAGAATAAATATTACCGGTAACCCATTATTGTTGCTGGATAAGGTCCATCGTCCAAAGGAGCTTATGCCGGTTTTTTCCATGTAATTGAGGTTCGTGTTTCCCAAAGTAAAATGCTCGTTGGTCCAGTGAAGGTTATCTGAACTGTTCCAGAAAACCAATCCGTTTTCAGTCAACCCATTGAGTTCTCCATCAAAATAGTTGATGCGCAATGTGGCAGAGAATGGAACCGTATTCACAGGCACTATATCATAATACCGTAGGATGGAATTCCCGTTCCCATAATTGTTTACCTGTGATCTGTGTCCCCGTCTTATCAGCACGGTGCCCAGGTTTTGCCCGGATGTGATAACAGCGCCGAGGTTTGCCGGGTTTGCACCGGAGGGATTGTTAAGCACTGTGCTGAAAAGCACCTGTCCGCCATTGCTGCCGGTGATGCGGCTGTTCTCATTTTCGCCAAGCAATATTCCCGTTATACCCAGGTCTAAGATATTTCCGTTCAGGTCAAGATTGCCGGAAGTGAAACGGGCATTGCGTACAATATCGATCAGTTGCTGCAGCATCACTACACTGCCATTTGTTTTATTTATCTCAAAATCATTAAATACCGTTGTTTGTGTACCACTGATCGTTGAGTTATTGTTGCCGGTGAATAAAACAGAACCCAGACCGGGAAAAAAATTTCCGTGGTTGATGATGTCGGTATTATGAAGGGTAAGTTGTACATTTCCCCACTGGCGAAAGGTTTCACCGGTGCCTATGTATAACTGGGCCGTTACGGTTTTAAAAAACAGCATAAGGCCGATGGAAAGAGAAACTGGTTTAACGGTTTTATATAATTGCATAAATATTTTTTTAAAAGTTATTGCACAAGCGTTAGGGGATCAGGAATCCTTTCTTCGTGCAGTTGCCTTCCGGTCTGCGAAACAACAGCGGCCAGCACTTCAATATCTTCCTGGGTCGTACGGAAGTTTACGATACAGGCCCTTAAACAATATTTGTTTTCAATAACCGCATTCGAAACAAACACTTCACCACCTGCCTGTAACCGGTTAAGAATGGCTTCATTTAATTTATTCAGGTAAGCATCGGCTCCGGGCCGGTCTTTCAATCCGGCCGGTACATACCGGAAACTTACAATGCTCAGGTGATGGGCAACAGCCTCCAGTTCATCTTCTTCCTTTGCCAGGTCATAAAGTTTTTTTGCCAGGTTCATGTCATCAGCGATTATCTGTACATACCCGTTTTTGCCAACCTGCTGCAGCTGAACCCAGACCTTTAATGCCCGGAAACCCCTGGTATTCTGAAACCCGTATTCAAGGAAATTTGTAGGAGGGTCATCATGGGCCCCGTTAAAATTATAATAGGGCGGTAGGAAGCTGAATGCATCCTGCAGGTGACGGGCATTCCGCACAAGGATACAACCGGCTTCAATGGGACAATACAGCCACTTATGCGGGTCCAGGGCAATGGAATCAGCCTTTTCCATTCCTTTAAATAATTGGGACGTTGCCGGCACTGCAGCTGCCGGTGCACCATAGGCACCGTCTACATGAAACCACAGGTCATATCGCCTGCATATTTCGGCGATCTTATCAAGCGGATCAACTACCCCGTTACCTACCGCACCGGCAGTGCCGATGACTATAAAGGGAAAATACCCTTGCTGCCGGTCCATCAGGATCTGTTTTTCCAGGCTATGTACATTCATTTGTTGCTCCCCGGTCAATTCTATCCACCGGATATTGCTTAACCCAAAACCAAAAAGGTCTGCTGCTTTTTGAACCCAGGTATGAGTGGCTTTTGAGCAATAAATGATCATCTGCTTGTCGTTAAACCCGTTTTGACGTATGTCCTAGCCTGCCTTGGCTTTTCGGGCAGCAAGCAAACCCGTGAAATTTGCCATGTTGCCCCCGCTGACAAATAGCCCGCCGCAATTGCTGGCATAGCCAATGAACGTGGCAAGCCATTGGATGGTTTGCTTTTCAATTTCAGTTGCCACCGGGGAAAGAATATTGGCCCCTACATTGGCATTAACCGATGCAGCCAGCAGGTCGGCCAGTATGCCCCCCGGGGCTGCCGGGGAAGTGATGTATCCCCAAAACCGGGGCGATCCGTTATGCAGGGAATATTCAAAAAGTAATTCTTTCGCCGTGTACAAAATGTTTTCGAGGGGAGTTCCCTCCAGGGGCAAGGGGCTTTTACCAAGCCGCTTTCTTATCTCCATGGGTTGTTCCCCTTTGGTTACCCGGCTTTCCGGAAGTAGTTCCAGGAAAGCGGCGATCTCATCAATAAGCATGTGCCCGTTCTCACGAAATGAATCAGCATCAATATGAAGCGGGGCTACCCGGCGTTTTTTTTCATGTACCATTACAGCATTGGTCATATATAAGTTCAATTTTTGATTTCCTGTTTATTCTGTTTATGTACCGGTACCCATTCAGTTTTTTTACTTTTCTTCATGGCAAATCTTCAGAAAATACTTATGGATTCTTTTTAGAGAACCGGTAAATGGCTGTATATTTCACTTCGGCGGTTTCATGGATACCCTGCGGTAAAACGGCCGGGGCTTTCCCTCCAACGGTTGCTATGCGCTGTATATAGGAAACACCGGCAAATAACCCGGTAGGGGTCTTCCCGGTTTTGGGCATCAGCAGCAACCAGTCAATACAATTGCCATCAGGACTTGTTGCTGTTTTTGCCGGAACAAAGTGCTGGGCGAAAATGGAATCATTGGGAGATAATTGCCAGAAAGGGCCTGCACCATGTGTCCCGGCTTTTTTATTCGTTGCATCATACAGGTCTGCCTGTGGCGCCACAAATACCCACTCATAAGTGACGGGATTGCTTCCCGTTTTCACCTGGGCCTTATATTTCTGAACACCTTCCGCAAAATAAGTTGCTACCCGGGTATTGCCATTGGGAAGGTTGGCCGGCAGATCGACCACTGCAGGAATAAGCAGTCCCTCACTCTGGTTGATCTGGTATGCGGGGGAAGTGGTATCCGGCTCTGTGTCTTTTTTGCAGCTGATGAATGCCACAATGAATAAAGATGCCGTTAATATGGATTTCCGGTAAAATTTCATTTGTTTGTACATGTTATTATTGATTTATGATTAGATTATTTTTCTCCGTAGATCACCAAAGAACTCCCCCCGATCCACACCTTTTGTTCGGGGTATTTCTGACCTACCACCCGGAATACTTCCGTTCTTATTTTTTCCCGTAATGCTTCATCCGCGTTGCTGAGTGCTGCTGAAACAGGGGCAGCCAGTTCCGTCATTACATCCCAGTAAACATCTGTGGTGCGGCAATTCAGCGTTCCATTCACTTCTGTTACAGAGATATTTTTCAGACCGGCCTGTTTAAAAATGCCGGCCAGCAATCCTTCTTCGGCACAGCGGAACATACCCGGTGCTCCTGGTGGGGGAGCCGGCAGGGGTATATTCTTATTGATGGCACCCAGGATGGCGGTGACCCAGAAATTCTTTTCAGCGATATTCCAGACCGAAGTGGAGATCCTTCCGCCGGGTTTCAGCACCCGTGCCATTTCTTTGGCAGCCAACAGCATGTCGGGGAAGAACATAAAGCCAAAACGGCAACTGATGGCATCAAATGTGTTATCGGCAAAAGGCATTTCAGTAACATCACACACCAGCGGTTCGATATTTTTAATGCCACGACTGGCTGCATTTTCTTTTGTTATCTGAACCATGTCTTCGGAGAGGTCTGTTATCACCACTTTTCCGTTGTTTAAAAGAGAGGCTATTGTAAGGCCCGGTTCGCCGGTCCCGCACGCCACATCCAGTATCGTATCATCGCTTTCCGGGTTGATCTGCCGGATGATCTCGTCCCCCATGGGGCGTAGGAAATCCATAAAAAGGTCGTCCCATTTTTTCCAGCCGGGAGAGAATTTATTCCAGGATAACCGCTGTTGGTCCCGGATCTGTTCCAGTAATTGTTCCATAATGTATCTTGTTCTGATTAAAGGGATTTGGTTGCGTTATTTGCAGGCCATGCGATTCATAATATCATTTCATCCAAACATCAATCTGCATCTGCGGCCGGTGAAACAATGCTTGTTTTCTTTTGCGAATAATTTATGTATTCCATATCAATTCCTTCGGCCGGGGTTATCTTTAATGTTCCTGCAAAGTTTACCGAAACGGAAGCATTGCCGCCCAGCAGGATCTCAAGGTCTTTGGTTCTGACCATTCCTTCCGAAAGCACTTTGGTATCGCCATTTATCACGATTGATCTTATATCCCCGACCCCTAAATACACGGTAAGCCTGGAGAAACGATGATACCTGCCTGCATCAATGATCAGTTTCCCATCCCTGCATATTGTTTTTACACAAGCTGTATTTTTATTTTTTCCATCCAGTACCAGGTTGTTGGCCGGGGTATTTGTCAGTATTAACTTTATGTCTCCATACACTTCCACTTCCCGGAAATTTTCAGGTATGTTTATTTGCCTGCGCTCATATTGGCGGGAGGCCTTTTCCTGTGAATGGGCCGTCATTGAGATCAATAAGACCGATAACGGGAATAAGACGTTTGCGAATACTTTTTTGTATATCATCCGGTATTGCTTTTTGCTTTTCGTTTTCATTTTTTATAAGTAATGGTTATTAAATTGGTTCCTGGCTGGCGTGAGCCGTTATTTATTGCTGGTACTTTTGATGATATCATTCAGTATTGTTTTGATTTCTGCGATCTCTTTCTGCTGGGACAGAATAACCTGTTGCTGCTCCTGAACGGCTTTCACCAGCGGCACAACAAACTCTGCATAGCGGAGGCCGTAAAGATCAGAGGAGTTCTTTGGTTTATCCACTCCGCTGAAGTCATAACCTGTTTCTTTAGCGGCCTGTTCCACTTCCTGGGCCACAAAACCTGACTGGATCATTCTTTCCTTTTCTGCCAGCCCCTTCTGCATATCACTATTCCATGACGGCCCATTCTGTTCATCCAGTTTTTTACTGAGGGCTGCTGCGTCCAGCAAATACGTGACAGGCCGTAGCTTCAGGATGAATCCGAGTCCCTTCACATTTTCCTGTATATTCTTTTTGAAACGACCATCACTGATATTGGTCCAGTTGACAAATCCACCGATCGATACCGTAGAGCTGTTACCAATTCTTGCCTGGTTGCTTGCTGTAGCACGTGCTGAACTGCCAAGGGCAATACTGTTAAAAGTCCCATCCGCATCCGCCCTGGTATCACTTCCGATCATGGTATTATTCCAACCGAGGTTGGCAACTGCTCCGGCAGCATATCCCATGGCCACATTGTAGGATGCCGAAGTGGTATGCCGGAGTGCAGCATTACCTATTCCTACATTATTCCAGCCTGCTGTATTAAACCCAAGTGCATTGATCCCAACGGCAGTATTTTCCTCTCCGGTTGTATTGGAGTATAATGTTCCTGAACCTAGTGCAGAATTGTTTTCCCCGGTAGTATTGTTTTTGAGCGACTCATTCCCTATTGCTGTATTATTAGTTGCAAACGAAGTGGTGTAAAGTAAAGCATCATACCCAACGGCTGTATTTCTCCAGCCAGTCGTATTGGAATACAAAGCATGAACACCATAAGCCGTATTCTGCCCTCCGGTTGTATTGTTTCGCATGGCATCTACACCAAATGCCGAGTTAGAATGGCCGGTTGTATTATTAAGCAAGGCAAACGCACCTACAGCGGTATTGGCATCTGCAGTAGTATTCTGGTAAAGTGCACCGTGACCTATTCCGGTATTATATGAACCGGTGCTGTTGTATTCCAATGCTTCACCCAATGCCGAGTTGGCCGTTCCAAGTGTATTGGTACGCAGTGCATGCCAGCCCATACCTGTATTATAAGTACCGGTTGTGTTGGAAAACAGTGCGTCCACGCCGGTGGCGGTATTAAAATTGCCTGCTGTGTTGTTGTAAAGAGAATTAAATCCCAGTGCGGTATTGGAATTTCCGGTGGTATTGGATAAGCCGCTGTTAACACCTGCAAACGTATTGGACGTTCCTTTTACCGACAGCACAGCATTGCCGCCAATGCGGTAAAGCGAATCGGTATTGATACTGCCGCCCGATACATCCAGCTTAAAGGCGGGAACGGTTGTGCCAATGCCTATATGCTGCGAAAACAGTACGGAGGCCGAAAAAATACCTGTTGCGAAAAGAATAATTTTTTTTCATTTTTTTACGATTAGGGTACAAACCTAATATCCGGTGCAACCATTCCGGGTTGCCTTTTTCCAAACGGCCATCTTTTTTTCCCTTTCGGATGGCCCATAAAAAATATTTTTTGATGCCCGGTTCTTTCCAATTGCGGTATCAGGTATTTTAAAGGAGGCATTGGCTTTCCCATCGGCGGCAGACCCATGCCGGGGCCTTATGTAGGGGTGATTTTGCAGAGTAAGTTGTTAACTTTAACCAGTGAAATAACAGCTTTGCCAATGATGCGCCTCTCTGTTTATCTTATTGCTTTTTTTTTGATTTCGGGTAACCCGTTGGCAGCACAGTATTTTGCCGAAAATAAATTTACGAACTACACAACTGCTGACGGCCTTTCCGATAACACCATAACCGGTATTGCGCAGGACGGGGCCGGTTATATCTGGCTGCCTACCGCATCCGGGTTGAACCGCTACGATGGTACACGTTTTGTGCAGTATCATAGTACCGGCGACAGCCTTTCACCGGCTTCAGAAGAATTTTTCGGGTTAAAATGGCTCGATAAGGAACGGCTGGCATTCTATACCGCGGGGATACATATCATCAATACAAGGACTGGCCATACCAATAACCTCTTCATACCATATCCCGACAGAAAGTACCAGTCTAAATTCAATTTGCTCCCTGAAATGCTTGGTGACGAACAGGGAAATATATTCATTCTTAACCGCTCGGGATTTTACCATTTTGATAAACAGCAAAAACTGGCATACCGGTTCGATTACTATACAGCCGACCAGGTTCCTTTGGCTTATTTTGCATTCGGAAGGGAATTGGTGGAACTGGATGACCAGCATTTGCTTATAACTGCTATTGACGGACTTTATATTTATGCCAGGCGGGAAAAAAAATTGACGAAGTTAAAGGCAGGAGATTATCCCCTGCTGGATGGATTTTTAGACTATCCCACCACATTTTACCGCTTCTTTCAGGCGAAACGGGGAAGCATGGTAGTCACAAAAATGAACAGTGACAGCATTTTCCATATTAACATCCCCGGCAATAGGAAGACCATTTCAAAGGTGCCATTCGTTTTTACCAAGGATGAGGTTCATTGGCGTTCCCGGCTGGCTGCAGCAAATGATAGTGTCTTCTATATTACGGGGCATATTTCGGGTTTTTATAAAATGCAGCTGAATCAGCAAACAGGGGCGATCAGGATATTTCCCGAAAAATATTTTAAAACATCGCTTTGCTATGGCTTGCTTACAGACCGCGATAATAATTTATGGGTGGCCACCAATAAGGGCCTGTTTAAGCAGGATGATATCCGTTCAAAAGTGCAGGTTGCTCATTTGCCCGAAGGGCTTGAAAGCTCATTTCCAAACATACGTATAAGTGCAATATATGCCAGTGAACAAAAAGTATATGCCGGCAACAACTCCAAGGCAGGACTGCTGGTATTTGATAAAAGAACATTTCAGTTTGAAGAACAGGTACTCTTTAAAAATTATGAAAGGTCACACGGGGTTAACAGTGTTTTCAGGATATCCTCCGTCAGTCCGTCTGTATTGTTTTTAGGGACGAACGGGGCTCTGTTTCTCTACCATGAAAAGAACGGAACGCTGACAGCGTTGAAACCGGAGGGATGGAGTGATGGAGATTGGGTAAATGATCTGTACAGGGACAGCCAGAATAATCTATGGATAAGTTCCATAAACCTGTACCAGTATGATCTCCTGAAACAAAAATTTACCCTGGTCCCGCAGACCAAGCCCATCCCGGCAATACCGGTGGCTATCCGGGAAGATAATGCCGGGAATATCTGGGTGGCAGGACATGGCATAACCCGGTATAACATCTCACAGAACAGGTTTGATCTTAAGATCGATTCCTTTCCATTCATAAAAATGCCCGACAGGCAGGTCACGGCAATGGAGATTGATAAGGGGAATACCATATGGTTTGGTAGTGCCAACAACGGCCTGGTCAGCTATAATATTGAAAAAAAATCTTTCCGGCATTTTACCCGCAGCAATGGATTGCCGGATGACAATATTGGCTCCATGCTGATCATCGGCAATAAACTATGGATGTCCTGTTATTCCGGTCTGGCCAGTATGGATCTTGAAACATTACAGATAAAAAGTTTTGGAAAGGAGGAAGGGTTCCCGGATATGCCGGTCATGAAGGGCTCCAACCTGTTTTACGACAGTACAGAGCGGCAATTGTATGTTGGTTTTTTCAATGCAGCCGTGCGCTTTGATCCTTCCGGAATATTGATGCCCGGAAAGCAACCCGCTGTATTCATAGAAAACCTGAAGATCGGCGGAAACAAGAATGTTTTTCTTCCGGGTGATAAGATCACAACTTCCTGGAAGCAGAATGATCTGATGATCACCATCGGCAGCATCAATTTCACCGATGGCCGCAACCAGCATTATGCTTACCGGGTTGTGAAGAACAGCGATTCACCATGGCAGTTATTGGGAAGCCAGCAATCATTCAGCATTTCCAATCTTTCTCCGGGCATTCACCGCATACAGGTGAAGATATTTTCTGTTCATAACCGCTGGCATGAACAGGTAAATGAGATCACCGTGGAAGTATTCCCTCCGTACTGGCAGAAAGCCTGGTTCAGGGCATTGGCCCTGTTACTGGCCATGAAATTTGTATTCCTGGTCATACAGTGGAGAACACAGCTGGCCCGGAAAAAGGAAATGCAAAAAACCCAAATGGAAAAACTGAAGGCAGAGGATTATAAAAACCGGTATGAACTGGAACAGATCACGCACTATTTTTCTTCCTCGCTCGCTGGTAAAAAAACGGCGGAGGAAGTGCTTTGGGATGTGGCAGGTAACCTCATCGGCCAGATGAACTATGAAGATTGCATGATCTACCTGTGGAATGAGGACAAAACAAAAATGGTGCAGAAAGCAGCGTATGGGCCAAAGGGCGATCCGGAAATCATTTCCTCACAGTTGTTTGATGTGATTCCCGGGCAGGGTGTGGTAGGGCATGTGATGCAAACCTTGCAGCCCGTGCTGATACAGGATACAAGAGAAGACGGTCGTTACCGGGTGGATGAAGCCTTCCGGTTAAGCGAGGTCTGTGTTCCGGTCATTCATAATGGTGAATTGCTTGGTATCATTGATTCCGAACATCACAAAGCGGGTTATTTCACGGAACGGGATATCAAGGTACTTACCACGATTGCCACATTGATCGGCAATAAACTGAAACAGCTGGAATCCGAACAGATACTGGAAGTAAAACAGCGGGAACTGGCAAACATCAATGCACAGCTGGCAGAGGCAAAATTATCTGCTTTGCAGGCCCAGATGAATCCTCATTTTATTTTCAATGCGCTCAACAGCATTAAGCGTATGATCCTCGATGGTGATAATGAAAAGGCATCCCGTTACCTGAGCAGGTTTGCGCTGATGATCCGGATGACGTTGAACCATTCCAAGGAAGCTTTTGTAACACTGGCTGAAAATATTGAATACTTAAAGGCTTACCTCGGCATGGAGCAGCTGCGGTTCGACGGTTCATTCAACTGGACCATTTCAGTTGCTGCAGATATTGATCCGGAAGAAACGGGTATTCCATCCCTCATGATCCAGCCCTTGGTGGAAAATGCCATATGGCATGGACTCCTGCAATCGGAGAACGATAAGAAACTCGCTGTTTCATTTACACGCAGTGAAAACAAGATCACCTGTATCATTGAGGATAACGGGATTGGTATCCGGCAGTCGCAACGGATCAAAGAACAGAACAAAGGCAATCACCGTTCCGTGGGGCTCGACAACCTGCGTAACCGGATAAAGATCCTGAATGAGAAATACAAAGTGGCATGCAGACTTGTTATTACCGACCTGGGTGACGTACCCGGCAATGAACAGGGTACACGGGCCACACTTGAATTTGAAATCAGTAACGGGTAAATACTTTTTTATGAAAGCAATTTTGGTTGATGATGAACAGGATGGTATAAAAGCCATGCAAAAAATGCTGGAACGGCATTGTCCGGAAGTAAATATCATTGCATCCTGTACCAACGCTGTGCAGGCAAGGCAGCAAATAGAAATGCTCAAACCGGATGTTGTTTTCCTGGATATACAAATGCCGGGTAAAAGCGGCATTGAAATGGTTGCTGAGTTGCAGGAGAAATTCTTTGAGATCATTTTTGTAACAGCCCACAATGAGTACATGCTGCAGGCTTTGCAATACAGCGCAGCAGATTACCTGCTGAAACCCGTGGATGAAGACCGATTGATCGAAGCAGTGCACCGGGTTGAAAAACGATTACAGGAAGGGAATAAGGCTGAACTGACAGAGACCTTATTGTACAATATCAGCAAAGCAGGGCAGCCTTCCGAAATGCGGTTATGTCTTCCAACGATAAAGGGTTTCATCATCCTGAAACTGGACGAAGTACTTTATTGTGAAGCAGAAAGAAGTTATACCGTTTTTCACCTGGAGGATAAAAAGACAGTTACCGTTTCAAAACCGTTGCTTGAATATGAGAACATACTCGGGGATACCAGTTTTTTCCGAATTCATAAATCATTTCTCATTAACCTGCGGCATATTAAGGAGTACCAGCGGGGAGAAGGGGGCACGGTAATCATGAGCAATAATGCTGAAATTGAAGTAAGCAGGCGGAAGAAAGAACAGTTCCTGCTGAAGGTAAAAGAGATATACAAATACTGACCGGATCAAATTTAAAACCAGCCGGACCGGTCACCTGAACAGACCCCCCGCCGGGGGCCGGCAAGGGAATTCACGGGTTAGTTTTTGCAGGGGCAGGAATGATCAGTTAAGTACACTGGTTTCTTTCTCTGTTTTAATATTTTCCTGTTCCCTGATCTTTCCCCATCCACCCAATACGTTTCGCAGGTTGTGTACGCCTTCACGTTTTAACAGTGAAGAGGCAATCACGCTTCTGTAACCATCTGTACAGTGCACATATAGGTTTTGAGTATCCTCAAAATGCGCCAGGTTCACCACATCATTCATTTCATTTAAGGGCAGGTTCCGGGCATTTTTGATGTGCTCATCCGCAAATTCAGTTTCCCTTCTTACGTCCACCACCAGCAGGTTGGGATCGTGGGGTATGTCCATGGCCAGTTCATCGGCTTCCACATCAATGATCATGTCAACCGTCTCTCCTGCGGCCTGCCATGCTTCAAATCCGCCTTCAAGGCAGCCCTGCATTTTATCAAAACCAACCCTTGACAGGCGCACAACAGATTCTTCTTCTTTTCCCGGTTCAGCAACCAGTATCATTGGCTTATCAAAAGACAACAGGCTTCCGGCCCATTCTGCAAAGCGGCCTTCCAGCCCGATGAAAATACTGCCGGGTACAAATCCTTTTGTAAATACAGCTGCATTTCTTGTATCCAGGATGAGTACATTTTCGTTCATGAGTTTTTTGAAATCCGTTATTGAAAGAGCCGTCAATCCTTTTTGTTTTACAGCATCCAGGCTTTCGTATCCCTGCATATTTATCCGGGCATTGATGGCAAAGTATTTTGGCGCAATGCCCAGCCCTTTTGTAACAGCAGCAATAAAATCTTCTTTTGACTGCGGCTGCAGGGCATAATTTGTTTTCTTTTGTTCGCCGATGGTACTGAAGGTTTCCGGGCCCATATTTTTTCCGCAACTGCTGCCGGCCCCATGTGCAGGGTAAACCAATACATTGTCTGCCAGCGGAAGAATCTTATTCTGAATGGTATCGTACATGATGCCCGCCAGTTCCGTACTGCTCATGTTTCCGCTGCTCAGGTCAGGGCGGCCAACATCTCCCACAAACAAGGTGTCGCCGGTAAAGATCGCATGGGGTATATCCTGCTCATCCCGCAGCAAATAACAACTGCTTTCCAGCGTATGCCCGGGAGTGTGCAGTACCTGGATACTTAGTTTACCGAGTTTAAAGATCTCGTTTTCTTTGCTGTTGTAAACCTCATAATTGGTCTTTGCACCGGGCCCGTAAATGATGGGCGCACCTGTTTTTTTACCCAGGTCTATATGGCCGCTTACAAAGTCTGCATGAAAATGTGTTTCAAAAATATATTTTATGCCGGCGTTCCTTTCTTTGGCCAGCCCGATGTATTCATCCGTATCACGTAACGGATCTATGATGGCTGCTTCGCCTTCGCTTTCTATGTAGTAAGCGGCCTCACTGAGGCAACCCGTATACAGTTGTTTTATGAACATGACAGTAGTTTTAAAAATCTGGCCCGTAAAGGTAAAATAAAAAAAGCGGATGTTTTTAACACCCGCTTTGAATTAAACTTTTCAAAGAATTTTAGCCAACCAGGTTTTTTACAAACTGGCTGATCTCATCTATACGCTTGTAGTTGACCATGTAGAAGATGAATTTTCCGTCACGTTCCGTTGTAACGATACCTGCTTTACGCAGAATGGCCAGGTGCTGGGATGCAACGGATTGCTCCAGCCGCAGGCGAACGTAAATTTCCGTAACAGTGATCTTTTTTTCCTCTTCGATCAATTTAAGTAGTTGCTGGCGAAGCTTGTGGTTTAAGGCACGTAACACCAATGCTGCTTTTTTCAGCGCATGATAATCTACATTAATGGAAGAATTTGTTGATGCGTCGGCAGGAGCGGTCGTAGTCTCCTGCTCATTTGATTGAGACGAAACCATCATAAGATTTAAATTTTAAATATGCTTGAACAATGTTGAACGCACAAATATACTAATAATTGTTTATGCAACTAGTATATTAACATGAAATATATCATGTTTTTGCAGGATGGCCCTGCTATTTACTGCTAAGTGTTTGAAATTCTTTCAGATAGAACGGCTCGCTATAAGCCAGGTCTGTAAATTGTTTTTTTAAAAAGAACAGATCGGAGAGCCTGCTCATGCCTTCTGGCATAATCAAGACCTTCTGGAAAAATGCATTCGGATGGTTACAAACGGATTCCCACTTGGCAGAACCGCTTCCAAAGAACAGGATCTTATTGACAGATAATTCCTTTTCAAATGACATTTCATTCAGTATAAGTGGCCGGGGGCTGAGGTATGGATCCAGGTCTTTATCATAGATCGCCGTAAACACTTCCATTCTTCTTGCATCGATCATGGGGCAAAAAAGAATCGGCTCATCGCCAGGTCTGTGAACAAGGGTTGCAGAAGCGGTTAAAACCTCAAGGGTATTTAAAGCGATCAGTGGTTTTTTTAAAGCATAGCATAAACCCTTGGCGCTTGCCATTCCCACCCGCAGCCCGGTGTATGAACCCGGGCCTGCAGTAACTGCTACAGCATCAATAGTGCTTAGTTTAATTCCCGTGATCTTTTGAAGCTCCAAAATGGCAGACTGTAAAAAAGAAGCATGGTCTTTTTGAGATTCATTTAAAAGATACTGCAGTACACAGCCGTCTTCCGCAAAACTGGTATGCGCCTGTTCAGTGGATGTATCAATATTCAGGATGAGGCTCATCTATTTTTTAGTTGCTTCTTTTATCAGCAGGTCAGCGGGTTGGTATCGTTTATCTGCCAGGTATAATTTTTCAAGTAAGGCTAAAATATTTCCTTTGCCGATGGAAGCAGCCCACTCAAATGGTCCATGCGGATAATTGGTGCCAAGTTTCATGGCGGTGTCGATCTCCTCTCTTGTGCTTACTTCATCTGAAACGGCCAGGTATGCCTCATTCACGATCATGGCAATGATCCTTGCCGAGATGAATCCGGGCTCATCCGCTACAACATGTAAACGTATATTCAGGGTTTCAAAAACAGCTTTTATGTGCCCGTCAACTTTACCGGAAATTTCCCAGGCAGGCCTTTGTAAAAAACCAGGCCAGCCATTTATCCGTAAAACATTTTCCGGGGCATTGGATTCGCCCAGTGTTTCAACAACCGAATTGACGATGACGGGTTTTCCCGGTATGCTGTGACCGGCCGGGAGACGGTTGCCTGTTAAATTAAAAAAAGCATCCGCAGATGGATGGTTAACGAATTCACTGCTGTCATTTACCCGCCGCCACTCAACCTGGGGTCTTGTCCGAACCAACTCTTCCCATTGTCCATCCGGGGCAGCAACAACGATTTGCATGATATTTTTTTACAAAAATAGGTGGTTGAGAAAAGATATATTTGCAATTCTGAAAATAAACCTGAATATGAAAAAAATAATCAATACCCCCGATGCACCTGCTCCCATTGGCCCCTATAACCAGGCTGTTCAAACAGGCGATATGCTGTTCATCTCCGGGCAAATTGCATTGATACCGGGAACCGGCGAAATGGCAAATGCCGATATATCGGCAGAAACACAGCAGGTGATGAAGAACCTTCAGGCCATTCTTACTGCTGCCGGCATGCATTTTGGGAATGTGGTTAAAACAACCATTTTTCTGAGTGATATGGGTTTGTTTGCTTCAGTAAATGAGATTTACGGCAGCTATTTTGAATCAGACTTTCCGGCAAGGGAAACGGTTGCCGTAAAAGGCTTACCCAAAAATGTGAATGTAGAAATCAGTATGATCGCCTCCCAATGAGTACGGAAAAAATAATAATCATCACAGCAAGGGTTCACCAGTCTCTTATTGATACTTTCCAGCAGAAGGGCTATACCGTTCTTTATCTCCCGCTTATCCGTTATGATGAATTGCTGCAAATGGCCCCGCAGGCAGAGGGCCTGATTGTAACAACAAGGATCGGTATTGACAGGAAGATACTGGATGCAGCAATCCGTCTTAAATGGATCGGGCGAACGGGCAGCGGGATGGAATTGATCGATGTAGCCTATGCCGAAAGCAAGGGGATCCGCTGCATAAGCAGCCCGGAGGGGAACCGGAATGCAGTGGCTGAACATGCATTGGGCATGTTGCTGAGCCTGCTGCACCGGATATGCAGCAGCTACGGGGAGATCAAACAGGGTAAATGGATCCGGGATGAGAACAGGGGCACCGAGTTAACCGGTAAAACAGTAGGAATAATCGGGTATGGTAATACCGGAAGTTCTTTTGCTGCACTCCTGTCCTCTTTTAATGTAACGGTGCTGGCATACGATAAATACAAATTTGATTTCGGGACCGGCTATATAAAGGAAGCCAATATGGAACAGATCTGCCGTTATGCGGATGTGATCAGTTTTCACCTTCCGCTGACGGATGAAACAACGTACATGGCCGATGAAGGTTTTTTCAATGCCCTGCAGCAAAAACCATATATCCTTAATACGTCCAGGGGACATGTTATAAAAACCCCTGCTTTGATCGGAGCACTTCGCCGATCGGATATTGCCGGTGCTGCATTGGATGTGCTGGAAAATGAGAAACTGGATACACTTAGTTCCCAACAGCAGGAGGAGATGAATTTCCTTACCAGTCAGCCCAATGTACTGCTTACGCCGCATATTGCCGGTTATTCAGCAGAGGCTTTCTATAAGATGGGCCAGGTTCTTATAGAAAAGCTTGGAATATAAAAATTTTACTACTTTTGTAATACACGTGCAACGCCTTAGTATACCTGGGGCGTTGTATTTTTTTTGTTTATCTAAATTGAATGTTATGAGTGGCACCAATTATGTAACGGCAGAAACGTTTGAAAGGTTAAAAACAGAACTGCAGCATTTGAAAGCGGTTGACAGGCCTGCTGCCAGCCATGCCATAGCGGAGGCCAGGGAAAAGGGTGATCTGAAAGAGAACGCGGAATACGATGCGGCCAAAGAAGCACAGGGAATGCTGGAAGCTAAAATCAAGCACCTGGAAGGCGTTATTGCCAATGCCCGGATACTGGATGAAAAAAATATTGATACCAGCAAGGTTTCCATACTCACCAACGTAACCCTCACCAACCTTAATACAAAAAAGAAGGTCACGTATAAGATCGTATCCGAAAATGAGGCCGATCTTAAACAGGGAAAAATATCTGTGACATCTCCTATCGGAAAGGCCCTGCTTGGAAAAGTGGTGGGGGAGACCGTAGATGTGCAGGTGCCAGCCGGCGTCCTTAAATTCCAGGTAGAGCGCATTGACCTGTGATTTTTAAAATACTTTTTCAGCCCATCTGCTAACCGGCCGATGGGTTTTTTTGTGCCGTATCTTTATCAAAACATTTTTTATGACTGTTTTTTCAAAGATCATTGCCGGGCAGATACCTTCTTTCAAAATCGCCGAAAGTGAAAAGTTCATTGCTTTCCTGGACATTGAGCCACTGGTTACAGGCCATGTGCTGGTGGTACCTAAAACAGAAGTAGATAAAATATTTGATGTGCCGGATGATTACCTGGCCGAGATGCTGGTTTTTGCAAAACCTGTTGCGCATGCCATTGAAAAGGCTTTTCATTGCAGGCGTTGCGGCATCAGTGTCATCGGGCTGGAAGTGCCGCATGCACACATGCACCTGGTGCCCATCAATTCATCGAACGACCTGAATTTTACAAGGCCTAAACTTACCTGTTCAGCAGATGATCTGAAAGCGGCGCAGGAGAAGATACTGGCTGTGCTTTAACTTACCGTAAGCCGGAACCCGACACCGTGTATCGTTTCCAGTACGATACGGGGGTCGGCCTTAAAATGTTTACGAAGCTTTGTAATGAACACATCCATGCTCCTGCCTAAGAAATAATCGTCCTTTCCCCACACATTCAGTAAAACTTCTTCCCGTTTTAAGACCTTGTTCTCATGCCGGGCAAAAAAACGGAGCAGGTCCGATTCTTTCTGCGTGAGGGTGAGCACATCCGTTGGGGTATAGATCTTCAGTTCATTAAAAACAAATTTCAGGTTGCCGAGCTGGTATATCTCCACGGTATCGGCCTGCAGCTTTTTGGTACGGCGTAAAAAAACCTCCATCCGCATAATGAGTTCTTCAATGCTGAATGGCTTTGTTATGTAATCATCGGCGCCGGATTGAAAACCTTTCAGTTTATCTTCCTGCAGGCTTTTGGCCGTTAAGAAAATGATGGGGATCACATCGCTTTGCTGCCGGATCTTCTTTGCCAGCGAAAAACCATCCCGTACCGGCATGTTGATATCCAGCAGGCAGATGTCGAACTCCTTTTTCTGAAACTGCTGCCAGGCTGCTTCCCCATCCGGGCAATGCGTTACCTCAAAACCGATGTCCTGGAGAGAATCCTTTATCACAAATCCCAGTGAAAGGTCATCTTCGGCCAATAATACTTTAGCTTTTGCCATAATGCCTGGTTTAGGTACATGGAATAATAATGGTGAACGTGCTTCCTTTTCCCGGTTCACTTTCCAGTTCGATCTTCCCGTTATGGGTATCGATCACTTTCTTAACAAAATTCAGGCCGAGCCCGAAACCTTTGCTGGTATGCAGTTCCCCTTCCGTGATCCGGTAAAAGCGGTCGAATATCTTTTTCTGGTGTTCCTGTGCTATGCCAATGCCGTTATCTGCCACCGATACAACAAGATCCGTTCCCTTCAGCCCGGTGCTTACCTGTATGACGGGGGCGGAAGCATACTTGATCGCATTTTCTATCAGGTTAATGAAGCAGAGCCTTAAATAGGATCTGTCTGCCTTGACCAGTATCTCGGGGATCGAAAAACTGGTCTTAATGACCGCATTCTTTTGTTCTACCAGCGGCTGCAGGTCGTTGATGGCTTCCCGGATCAATGTGTTCACTTCAAAATTCTCTTTCTCAAGCGGTAATGAACTCCGGTCGGTGTACGCAATTTCCAGCAGGCGCTGAACCTGTGCCTGCAGGTGGGATGTTTGCTCGCTGATGATGCCGGCATAGTTGCTGAGGCGTTCGGGTTTTTCAACGATGTTTTTTTGCTGCAGCACATCCGATGCGATCTTAATTACAGCCAGCGGGGTCTTGAATTCATGGGTGAAATTATTTACAAAATCCCTTTGTGTTTCGTTATAGAATTTCTGCCGGTAGAAATAAAAGACACTGAATCCGAAACCAACCAATACCAGCAGCAGCAATCCCCCGGAAGCGATCCAGAACAGCATCTGTTTGATGATATATTGTCCCCGGTGAGGAAAAAAAAGGATGATATACGAATAATCTTTTTTGATCAGGGGCAGATCGCTTTCCTTTAAAGCCTCGTGGTATGCATCCGGCAGGTCAATGTATTTTCCTACTATGTACCTGTTCTGTTCGTGGCTGTAAATAGCAGCCCGGCAATCGGAATACACATCAAAGTCCGTGAGTTCCCCCTTTAAGTTCACCCAGAGCTTGTCCAGGTCGGGGCTGCAGTCGATCTTCAGTAAATAAACATCGGGGTTGATATTCTCAACCACTTTCTGCACATTGTCCGACACATCATTCACCAGTTCCATGTCGGCATAAAGGGCACGTATGCTTTTCGATACATTGATGTTGAACTGCTTCTCTTCATACAGATAAACCTTCTGCAGCCAGATGAGCTGGATGGCAATGATGATGGTAATCAGGACCGTACTGATCAGAATTACCAGCCGCAATGTTCTTGAACGGATGACCATTGGTTTATACTTACTGCAAAGGTTTTATGAAATGGAGGATAATTTTGTTAAGAACGGGTTAAGCCAGCACCTCACTTTTTTATTTTCCCCGGATTCTTTGCTATAAAATCTTTCCATCCGCTTACTTTGATCCCTTTACCAGGTACCACGGTCTTTTGCTGAAAATGATGACAAACTGCTACTGCCAGTGCGTCTGTGGCATCGTAATATTTGGGGTCTTCTTTAAAAGCCAGTATCTGCTGCAGCATTTTCATTACCTGTTCCTTTGCTGCATTGCCGTTACCGGTTATGGATTGCTTTACTTTTTTGGGAGAATATTCCGTTACCTCCAGTCCATGACGCATGGCTGCGGCAATGGCTACACCCTGTGCCCTTCCCAATTTCAGCATGCTTTGTACATTCTTGCCAAAGAAGGGAGCTTCAATGGCAAAGGTATCAGGTTGGTATTTTGTGATCAGTCCGCTTACGGTATTAAAGATCAGTTGCAGTTTTTTATAACTGTCTTTTATTTTGCCGGGCTGTAATACACCCATCTCCAGCAGCGTTATATGGTTGCCCTGTACTTTCACCAGGCCATAGCCCATGATGATGGTGCCGGGGTCGATACCCAAAATAATGTTTGTTTTCTTTTCCAATTACCTGATGAAATAATTAAAGTAACATTGTGTATTGAACAAAAGTATCAAAATATTGCTCAAATGGATTATTGCCCCTTTGCTGGCATCCTGGTTGTTTTATTCGCTTTACCAGCAGGTGAAGGGCCAGCCCGATATTGACGCATCCATTGCCCTCATCAAAACCATGCCCTTTGGCCCGCTGGCCTGGAAATTCTGGTTGGTGATCACCTTTGTGTTTGTAAACTGGGGACTGGAAGCCCGTAAATGGCAATTGCTGATGCATGCCGTTCAGCCCATGGGCTTTTTTACGGCGTTCAAATCCGTTTTGTGCGGGGTTACGCTTTCGCTGAATACCCCCAACCGGGTAGGCGAATACGGGGGCCGCATACTTTTTGTGAATGAAGGCAACCGGATAAAAGCAGTCACCCTATCCATTGCAGGCAGTATTGCACAACTCATCATCACCATGCTGATGGGTTGTCTTGGTTTGACCTGGCTATTATTCACCATGGATGAATCTGCCACACTGATGGGGATCTCATTTTTCTGGCTGCGTATCTTTTTGTACGGCAGTATCTTTGCAACGGCCGGTTTCATGATATTTTTTTTCCGGCTTAACTGGCTGGTGCGTTTGCTGGAAAAACTGCCATATGCAGACCGGTTTTCCAAATACATTAACGTTTTGGAAACGTTTGAAGCAAAAGTTTTGTTAAGGTTGCTTTCCATTTCTCTGTTCCGCTATATTATTTTCGTTTTGCAATACATCTTTATGCTTCAGTTGCTGCATGTGGAGGAAAATGTGTGGACAGGATTCTGGCTGATCACCGTTATGTTCTGGATATTGGCCATCATCCCATCCTTTGCAGTGGCCGACCTGGGGATACGTGGTACGGTGGCAAAAACATTGTTCTTTTACAGCAACAACCTGCTGGGTATATTGACGGTAACATTTGGTATATGGTTTGTAAACCTGTTCATACCTGCGGTGATCGGCAGTTTATTAATTTTGGGAATCAAAATAAGGAAAGAAAAATGATGCAATACGCCAAATTGAGTTTACTGGTTACCTGTTTATGTTGCCTGGGTTTTACACAGGGAGATGAAAAGTTCTGCAATATCCGCAACACCGCCTTTAAAGCCGATGAAGAAGTACGGATGAAGGTCTTTTACAGCACCCTGGGAATGTACGTGGGTGCCGGGGAAGCGGTCTTCACTGCCTCATTGGAACGGTTCAATGGAAAACCGGTATACCATTTCACCGGCGATGGCAAGACTTATTCTTTCTTTGATAATTTCTTTAAAGTAAGGGATAAGTATGAAAGTTATGTGGATACGGCTACCATGCTCCCGTATAAATTTGTACGAAATGTGGATGAGGGAGGATACAAGAAATACAATAATGTAACATTTAATCAAAGCACAAAGACCGCTGTGAGCACCAATGGTGTTTTTAATGTTACCGATTGCATCCAGGATGTGGTAAGTTCAGTTTATTATGCCCGTAATATTGATTTCAGTAAATACAAGGCCGAGGACAAGATCCCTTTTGATATGTTCCTTGATGATGAGGTGTTTCATCTCTATATCCGCTACATGGGAAAAGAAAAGATCAAGACCAGGTTTGGTAAATTCAATGCCATCAAGATAAAACCCCTGCTGATCAAAGGGACCATTTTTGAGGGGGGCGAAAAAATGACCGCCTGGTTAAGTGACGATCCCAACCATTTGTTGTTGCGGGTGGAAAGCCCCATAGCCGTGGGCAGCATTAAAGTGGATATGATGTCGTATAAGAACCTGCGGCACCCGCTCACCTCCCTGATAAGCGTGCGGTAGTTTTACAGGTCGCTGAGTTTAAAAACATCTTTTTGCCTGATCCCCTTTTCGGTCATCTGCAGGTTGCAGCATTCATGCTTAGGGTCGTGCTCAAAGAACAGCACATAATCATTTTCTACAGCTTCCGTAAGGAAAGCTTGCTTTTCATTCAGCGTGGTGAGGGGGAACATATCGTAACTCATCACATAGGGCAGTGGTATGTGTGCTGCCGAAGGCAACAGGTCGGCCATGTACACCACCGTTCTCCCGTTGTAATTTATTTTGGGCAGCATCATGGCATCGGTGTGGCCGTTTACAGTATAGAAGGAAAGGCCTTTGATCAGTAGTGAGTCGTGAGTTGTGAGGCGTGGGACAGGGCCATCACTCACGGCAGACGATTCACTGCCCAGGTCAAAAAACCGTAACTGCCCGCTTTCCTGTATAGGTAGAATATTTTCCTTTAAAAAACTGGCCTTTTCCCTGGCATTGGGAGCGGTGGCCCATTTCCAGTGACGTTCGTTACTCCAGTACGTGGCATTCCTGAATGCCGGGACCAATTTATCTCCTTCCCGTACGATACTTCCCGCAGTGGTCAAAATGCAGGTGGGTCAAAAAAACATCGGTAATATCCTCTTTGCTGAATCCATGAGCAGCAAGCGATTTATCCAGGGAGTCATCGCCATGCAGGTAATAATGCCCGAAGAATCTGGCATCCTGTTTATCACCCATGCCGTTATCGACCAGGATAAGTTTTCCTTCCTCTTCGATCAATAAACAGCGCAATGCCCAGCTGCACATGTTGTTCTCATCGGCCGGGTTCAGTTTGTTCCACATGCTCTTGGGCACCACGCCAAACATGGCGCCGCCGTCTAATTTGAAATAACCGGTGTTGATGGTATGAAGTCTCATTTCTTAAAAGGTTATTTCTTGTTTTTTCTGTGCCCGGTATGTAAATATCAAAAATAAAAGACCCAGTGCAAAAAATACGATCAGCGCTAAAATGGAATTCCGCATGTTATTCGTCATTCCTTCAATAAAACCAAAACTGAACAGGCCGATTACAATGGCCAGTTTTTCGGTCACATCGTAAAAGCTGAAGAAGGAAGCCGTGTCTTTTGTTTCAGGCATCAGCTTGCTGTAGGTTGAGCGGCTGAGCGACTGGATACCACCCATCACCAGTCCTACCAATGAGGCAATGATGTAAAAGTGCATTTCTGTCTGCATGAAATAACCGGCTATGCATACGCCGATCCATAGCAGGACAGTCAGGGAAAGTATTCGGATATTTCCATACCGTTCAGAAAGGCGACTCATGCCAACAGCGCCTGCAATGGCAACCAGCTGGATGATGACTGCGGTAATGATCAGCTTGGTATTTTCCAGTTTCAGTTCCTTGATGCCAAAATCAATGGCAACCAGCATCACTGTTTGCACACCCATGCTGTAAAAAAAGAAGGCGGTTAAGAACCGCTTCAGCCTGGGCATGTGTTTTACCTGGTTCCATACTTTCTGCAGTTCATGAAACCCGTTCACCAGTGCATGCTTTTTACTTTTTCGCTCTGTTTTGGGGCTCATGGGCAGCCGGTTGAATGTGATCTGTGCAAAGCAGACCCACCAGATGCCTACCAGCAGGAAGGTTATCTTTAACGGTAATTCTCCTTCGGGCATAAACACCACCAGCGCAAAGCCCACCATCTGCATCAATACACTGCCGATGTATCCAAAGCTGTATCCCCGGGCACTGATACGGTCCCTGTCTTCTTCTGCTGCGATCTCGGGCAGGTAAGAATTGTAAAATACCTGGCTGCCATAAAATCCAATGCCGGCAAACATCAGGCACATGAGGCCGAGTGTTACATGGTGTTCATCAAAAAAAAACATCAGCGAGCAGCTGGCGGCACCCATGTAACAAAAGAACCGCATGAAATTCTTCTTGTTGCCCTTGTAATCTGCGATGGATGAAAGTACGGGCGACAGAACCGCAATGACCAGGAAACCAAATGCAAGCACATAATCCTTCAACTCGGTATTCACAAAACGGCGGCCTAAGAATGAAATGCCATCCGGGAAATTTTTAACCCCGGTCATCGCGGCATAGTAAGCAGGGAAAAAAGTGGTGGTGATGACCAGGTTATAAACGGAGTTGGCCCAGTCGTACATGGCCCATCCATTGATAATTTTTTTGGAAGCAGTCTGCATGGTTCTTTATTAAGATGCCCTCAAAATAGCAAATATCATTGTATTCGCTGCAAAAAATAACCCCCGCCAGGGCGGGGGTACGGGCATGCAATAGCAGTTAGCAATGGCTCATTTATCAAGATCGGAGATGGGTTTGGCGTACCCGAGATTTTTAAAAGGCTCCAGCCGGTTGTTGGTGAGCTGAATGGTTACCGGGGCCTTGTTAAAAACCTTTTCCGAAATAAAACCGCCAAACAACAGGAATTTATTTTCGTAGCCGCTGGTTATTTTGGAGGCATCCACTACAAAGTTCAGGTTGAATGTGTCTTTCAGTTTCACCAGCTGAACGGTGGATTCAATGCTGTCCTGGAAATATTCCTGCTCTTTAAGATATTCCGCTAATTTTTTGGCAAGGGCTTCATCTACGCCCTGGCCTTTATAATACACGTTGTGGAGGTTGTCTAATTTATATTCTTTGCCATATTGCCGGCAGCTTACCAGACCTGTTGCAAGGATGGAAACCAGCATTAAAATCCAGGTTGATCTCATAATGGTTCGTTTGAACCACATAGGTAGGTACAAACGGCTTTTATTTTAATACCCAACGTTGGGTATTTTACCGGCTGATGTATCCGGTAAGTATCAGTACCAGTAAGAGGATGCCTACGATGATGCGGTAATAGCCCCAAACGCGGAACCCGTGCTTTTTCAGGAACCCGATAAAGAATTTGATGGCAAGCAGGGCGACAATGAAAGCAACCACGTTGCCAATGGCCAATTGTTTTACCTCGTTGGCAGAAAAACCCCCGTTTTCATTGTAGTATTTGTATAGCTTATAGCCCGTGGCCGCCAGCATGGTGGGTACGGCAAGAAAAAAAGAGAATTCTGCCGCTGCATTGCGGGTGAGTTTCTGCTGCATGCCGCCAATGATGGATGCAGCGCTGCGGCTGATGCCTGGTATCATGGCCAGGCATTGCCATGCCCCGATGAGGAAGGCCCTTGGGAAAGAAACATCTTTTTCGTCATCAATGGTATGTACTTTAAAAACATTATCAATGAAGATGAGGATGATGCCCCCGGCCAGCATCGTTATGGCAACGGTAAGGGAACTGTCCAGCAACGCATCGATCTTTTTTGAGAACAATAAACCCAGCAGGATGGCGGGCATTACCGCCGCAGCAAGCTTGGCATAGAACTGCCAGTTCTTAAAGTCAAGGAATTTTTTCCAGTACAGGACCACCACAGCCAGTATGGCGCCTAATTGAATGGCCACGGTAAAAACCTTGCTGAAATCATTTTCGGAAAGGTTCAGCAGTTTTTCAGTAATGATCATGTGGCCGGTGGAAGAGATGGGCAGGAATTCGGTCAATCCTTCCACTATGGCGATGATGATGCTTTGAATGGTATCCATTTGAATCGGGGTAAAATAAAAAAGCGAAGTGATTATCTCCGCTATTCATTCTTAATTAATAATTCTTAATTCTTAATTACTTTTCGATTTCTTCATGATGGCAAATATCTCAATCACGAAACCGGCAATGATCAGAATGGGAGCGATGGTGATACGGGTGGTACTGTACACTTCGTCGGTATTAAAAACCTTCGGGTCGCTGCTTTTGCCACCGGCCATTAAAAAAAAGCCCAGGGCCAGTACGGCCAGCCCGATCAGCATCCACATATAATTTTCTTTTCCAAACAGCGGATTCGGGTTGCTGCCTGCCTGTGCCTGTTTTTTTTCTTTGCTCATTTGTTTTTGGTTGAGGACGCAAATTAATATAAATCGTCCAATTTCATGCGCAGGTATTTAATTACCGATCGGTGAGTGCTTACCAGGGTAATGCTGATGCCAAGTACAATGATGATCAGGAACAGCAATAGCATGCTGGTATTATCGTGCAGCACTTTAAAGCCCGGCGCCAGTGATTCGATGAGGGTAATGGTTGCCCACACCGCCGCAATGGCAATACCCGATGCGATCAGCCCATTGATGATGGCCCTAATATTCAGGGGTTTGGCAATGAACCAGCGGGTAGCCCCGACCATTTGCATGGTCTTGATCAGGAACCGGTTGCTGTACATGGCCAGCCGGATGGTGTTGTCAATGGAAAAGACCACCAGTATCGTCAATACGATGGCGGCCACCAGGAAGATATAAGCAGCTGTTTTTACAAATTTGCTTACCTGAGCCAGGGTTTCGGTCGGGAACTGGAATTCCTTCACGATGCCGGGATAACGGCCCAGCAGGTCAGCCGAAAGGGCATCCAGGCTGTCTTTCTCCACGTGATCGGCCTTTACATAAAAATCAATACTCTCGGGCAGGGGGTTCTCATCCAGGAATTTTCTCCAGGTGGTATCATTATCCGCATTCCATTTTGCAATGGCCATCTCCCGGGTCACATATTCCACGTCTTTGGCATAGGGCAGGGCCGCTACATAATTCTTCAGGCTGTCGATGCTTTTTTTAGGTGCATTGGGATTAAGCCAGGCATGCACCTGTATGTTCTCCTTCACATAGTCGCCGGTTTTGCGCAGGTTTAAAAAGAACCAGCCGACAATGCCGAACAGGAACAGCACCAGCGATACACCAATGATGGCATACGCATAGGTTGGTTTGCCCCGTTTACTGCTTGCTTTTCCGAATTGAGCCATTTTAATTCATTTGGGAGTTAGTACGATCAAGGTTTTTCATGAGCCGCAAAAATAAAGGTTTTTAGCTGCTTTGCCGTATTTTTGCTGACTTCGAAACGATTGCCTGCCTGATTTATTTTTATGAACGGATGTATGGGTGTTTGAATGAAGGATAAATAACTTTTCATTCACATTTTGCCGGGAGGTTTTGTACATAGTGAGCAACAGCGCAGCGGCAAATATTCAATAGTAAACAGACAATATTCAATAAGTAATGGAATACGATTTTAAAGAGATTGAAAGGAAATGGCAAAGCGAATGGAAAGAGAAGAAGCGGTATAAAGTAGTTAACGACTCCCCCAGGCCAAAGTACTATGTGCTGGATATGTTCCCCTATCCAAGCGGTGCCGGTCTGCACGTTGGGCACCCGCTGGGCTATATCGCCAGCGATATTTACAGCCGGTATAAAAGACTGAAAGGCTTCAATGTACTCCACCCTATGGGCTTCGACAGTTTTGGTTTGCCGGCCGAGCAGTATGCACTGGAAACAGGCCAGCACCCGGCAGAGACCACCCGGAAGAATATAGCCACGTTTAAAAGCCAGCTGGATAAGATCGGTTTCTGCTACGACTGGGACAGGGAAGTACAGACCAGCGATCCGGGTTATTATAAATGGACACAGTGGATATTCCTGCAACTGTTCAACAGTTATTTCTGCAATACCCAAAAGAAAGCAAGGCCCATCAGCGACCTTATAAAAAAATACGAAACGAAAGGATCAAAGAATTTCACGGCAGCGCAATGGAATGCCTATTCCAAAAAAGAGCAGGACGAGGTACTGATGAAACGCCGCCTTGCCTTCAGCGCTTATGGCGAAGTGAACTGGTGCGAAGCCCTGGGAACGGTGCTTGCAAACGATGAAGTGGTGAACGGGGTGAGTGAACGGGGAGGTTTCCCGGTAGAGAAAAGAAAGATGCGCCAGTGGTTCTTGCGGATAACAGCTTATGCCGACCGCCTGCTGGAAGGGCTGGAGAAAGTTGAGTTCAGTGAAAGCATGAAAGAGATGCAGCGCAACTGGATCGGGAAAAGTGAAGGGGCGGAAGTAGAGTTTGGAGTTAGGGGTTATGAGTTCGGAGTTAAGGTGTACACCACCAGGCCCGATACAATATTTGGAGTTGATTTTATGGTGCTTGCACCAGAGCATGAATTGGTTGCTTCAATAACAACCGAAGGTCAGAAAGAAGAAATAGAAAAATACTTAGCCTACGTAAAGAGCCGCAGTGAAAGAGAACGTCTGGCCGAAGCAAAAACGATCACCGGTTGCTTTACGGGTGCTTATGCCATCAATCCTTTTGATGGACGAGAGATCCCTATCTGGACGGCCGAATACGTACTGGCCGGTTATGGTACCGGCGCCATCATGGCGGTGCCCTGCGGCGACCAGCGTGATTTTACTTTTGCAAAACATTTTAATATTCCCATCACCAACATCATCGGTAGCCATTACAATGGCGGGGAAGCAAATCCTACAAAAGAGGCTGTGCTGGAGAACTCGGGTTTTTTGAATGGTATGCTGATGAAGGATGCGATCGGCGTTGCAGTGAACAAAGTGGAAGAACTTGGCATCGGCAAACGCAAAGTGAATTACCGCATGCGGGATGCCGGCTTCAGCCGCCAGCGCTACTGGGGCGAACCATTCCCTATTGTATGGGAGGATGGCGTTGCTGTTCCGTTGGATGAAAAAGAACTGCCGCTGGAATTGCCGCATGTAGATAAATATGGACCGGGCCCGAGCGGGGAAGGGCCGTTGGCAAATTTGACTGATTGGGTTAACCTCACCCCTGCTTCTCCGAAAGAGAGGGTAGCAAACCTCACCCCTAACCCCTCTCCTAAGGAGAGGGGGACGAAAGACCCTGCTGGGTATGGCTATATCAATAGTACAACAGAGGAATGGAAAAATACTTTGCAGTTTGCAAGGCAAAACAGGAAAGATGCAACAGTGGAAGAAGATATTATCTGGCAGGAACTCAGGAACAGGAATATCGCCGGGTTTAAATTCCGCCGGCAGCATCCCATTGCCGGTTATATTCCCGACTTTGTCTGCTTGGAAAAAAAACTGATCATCGAAATAGATGGCGGCTATCATAATGAAGCCGGCCAGGCCGCATTTGATAAAGCAAGGGAGCAATGGCTGGCCGAGCAGGGTTTTACCATGGTACGGTTTACCAATGAAGCAGTAAACAATTCACTCAATACTGTTTTAAAAGATATTGAGCAGGCACTGTTGAGTAAAGAAACAGTTTCCGGAACCGGGAGTTCTCACACCCCTCTCCCTTGGAGAGGGGCCGGGGGTGAGGTCAAACGTGAAACATCCACCATGCCCGGCTATGCAGGCAGCAGCTGGTATTTTTTGCGTTACATGGACCCGCACAATAACCAAACATTCTGCGACCGCAAAGCCAGCGACTACTGGAACCAGGTTGACCTGTACATCGGCGGCACCGAACACGCCGTTGGGCACTTGTTATACAGCCGTATGTGGACGAAGGTTCTTTTTGATTTAGATTTAATTGGGTTTGATGAACCGTATAGGAAATTGCTGAACCAGGGGATGATACAGGGGAGTAGCAGGTTTGTGTATAGAATTAACTCAGTGGATTCACATTCTGGGAATGCGATTGATCTAAAGACAACTTCTCAAGCACCTCCGGTTTTCATGTCATTCAACAAGTTTCAGGATTTTAAAAATTGGGGATTTACTAAACAAAAGGAATATTTAAAAGAGCAATTGCCAAATTGGAAAGGAATTGAAGAATTAGAAAGACTATCAATGCTAGGAACTTCTTTTTGGCATGTCGATGTCAATATCGTTGACGGATTTGAACTTGATATAAATAAATTCAAAACTGAATGGAAAAATGGAGAATATGCCAATGCTGAATTTATTTTCGAAGATGACGGAAAATTTATTTGCCACTCCGAGACAGAAAAAATGTCCAAATCAAAGTACAACACCGTTAATCCCGATGAGTTGTGTGAAAAATACGGCGCCGACACCTTCCGCATGTATGAAATGTTCCTCGGCCCGGTGGAAGCCAGCAAACCCTGGGACACCAAGGGCATTGAGGGCGTTCATCGTTTTTTAAGAAAATTATGGAGGTTGTTCAATGATGAAATGAAGGGTAAAGTATGGAATGAAGAGAAGGCCACCGATGCGGAATTGAAAATCCTTCACCGCACCATTAAAAAGATCGAAGAAGATACCGAACGCTTCAGCTTTAATACCGCCGTAAGTACGTTTATGATCTGCGTGAATGAGCTGGCCGATGTCAAATGCCATAAAAAAGAGGTTTTAGAGAAACTGCTGGTACTCCTCACGCCCTATGCGCCCCATATTGCCGAAGAACTCTGGCACCAGTTGGGCAATAAAGGTTCTGTGCTGGATGCCTCTTACCCGGTATTCAACCCGGCCCTGCTTGTGGAAAGCAGCAAAGAATATCCCGTTTCAGTGAATGGTAAATTAAGAACCAATATCACCCTGGCCCTTGACCTGGATCAAAAGCAGGTGGAGGAAGCGGTGCTGCAGAATGAGATCGTACAGAAATGGCTGGATGGGAAGCCGCCGAAGAAGATCATTTTTGTAAAGAATAAGATGATCAACGTGGTAATATAAACCGGTTTGCAAAAACCTCAACCTTTATGAAATAATGATCGCACTGGAAAAAATACTGGAATCCCACCGGTCAACCTTTCATAAAGTGGTGGATCTTTCTGAGAAGGATATCATAAGCTTGCTCGATCTGACAAAACACAACACAGAACTAACTGAATTCATTTACAGTGATACCACTGCCTTCTCTGCATATATCAATAAGGAACTGAAAAAAAATAATGCGCTTTACCTGGTTGGCGGCTATAATGAACTGCGGGAAATGTACAAGCGCAGCATTCTTTTCGATCTTGTAAAATACGACCTTTCCGAAATCAGCCTGCAATACGATACACCCGTTCCGGAACCACGCCGCCTGCACCTGGGTGTAGATATATGGGGTGCTGCAGGCACAAAAATATATGCACCCCTTGGGGGTATGGTACACAGCTTTGCCAATAATGACAGCTTCGGAGACTACGGCGCCACCATCATCCTGCAGCACCAGATCGACATGGTTCCGTTTCATACTTTATACGGGCATCTTAGTTTGAACGATATCAGTGAGCTGAGAGAGGGACATTTCATTACCCGTGGACAGTGCTTTGCACATTTCGGCAGCCCTTCTGAAAACGGCAACTGGCCACCGCATCTGCATTTCCAGGTCATTGAGGACCTTGAATTGAAAGAGGGTGATTACCCGGGTGTATGTAAAGAATCGGAAAAAGAAAAATACCTGCACAATTGCCCGGACCCCGACCTGATCTTAAACATGGTGCACCGGGCTGCGCAATAATTTGTAAACTTGTTGCATGCAATTTCCGGCGGTAATAAGAACAACCCTTTTTTTGGGGTTAACAGTCACCCTGTTGCCGTTTTCAACAGCACAATCACTCACGGGAATATGGAGCGGTAAGATCAGCCGCAAAGGACCAGGCCGGCAGGGAGTGGAAAGTATCGAAATGCAGGTCTATCAATCCGGCAAACGTTTATCCGGCTATTCATTTACTTTTAAAGACACCAGCCGGTTTGTATTGTATGATATGAACGGCACCCGGGATAAAAAACACAGGCCATCCGTATCCGGGAAAAGGGGTATGCTTATTTCATATTACCCCCCGGCTTTCTTCCCTGCGAAAAAGAATTCAGCATGCGCTATTACAAGATCGGTAATACGCAGTACCTGTCGGGTGTATGGAGCGGACGGGGATATGATACCACCTGCTTTCCCGGTGAGGAATTACTGGTAGTACTTCAGAAGATCAGGAGACCGGAATATCCCATTGATCATTTTGTTCAGAAAAAAATGACCGATTATTTTCTCCGGCGGATACCAAAACAGGATACGCTGGGGCTGCCCGGGCCTGAAATAACCGAAACTGCACCAACGGTAGATCCCACAACAGGCAATTCACCGGCAGAACGAAAACTGGAAATACAACAGATCATTAAACTGGCTGATACAGCCGTGACCATTTCATTATACGATAATGCAGTCATAGATGATGATACCGTTTCCATATTTGCAGATAAAAAACCGGTATTGCTCAGGCAACGCATCAGCGAACAACCGGTAACCTTCCGGATTTCCATGCAGGAACCGGGCAGGCCGTTAGAGATCATCATGCAGGCAGAGAACCTGGGAAGTATACCCCCCAATACGGCGATCATGATCATACAGGCGGGTACTAAGCGGTATGAAGTGAGACTGAGTTCCAGCCTTGAAAAACATGCCGTTGTGATCATCAGCTTTGATCCCTGATCCCGGGCGATACTATACATGAACTTTTACCGTTTTAAATTGTTGTAAAACCCCTGTAAGGCAAATAAAAATGTACCTTTACCCCGCAAAAGATCAACATGGAAATTAAAACCGGTCAACTTTTAAGTAAGATCAACAGCCCCGCTGACCTGAAGAAACTGAACAGGGAACAACTGCACCAGGTATGTGACGAACTGCGCCAGTATATCATTGATGTGGTGAGTGTGCATGGGGGCCATTTTGGCGCCAGCCTGGGTGTGGTGGAACTGAGTGTTGCCTTACATTATGTTTTCAATACGCCTTACGACCAGTTGGTTTGGGATGTTGGCCACCAGGCATACGGGCATAAGATCCTTACCGGCCGCCGCGACAATTTCCCTACGAACAGAAAGTACAAGGGGCTGAGCGGTTTCCCAAAACGCAGCGAAAGTGAGTATGATACGTTTGGTGTTGGCCATTCATCAACCTCAATTTCTGCAGCCCTGGGTATGGCAATGGCTTCTCATTACAAGGGTGAAAACGACCGGCAGCACGTGGCGGTGATCGGGGACGGCGCCATGACAGCCGGCCTGGCATTTGAAGCAATGAACCATGCCGGTATCGAAAAGAGCAATGTGCTCATCATCCTGAATGATAACTGCATGAGCATCGACCCCAATGTGGGGGCGTTGAAAGAATACCTTACTGACATAACCACTTCGCATACATACAACGACCTGCGTGACAACGTATGGAAAGCATTGGGCAAATTACCCGTTGGAAAGAATTTCAGCCGGGAGATGGCCAGCAAACTGGAAGCCAGCCTGAAGGGAATGGTGAGCAAGAGCAGCAATTTGTTTGAAGCACTCAAGCTGCGTTATTTCGGCCCCATCGATGGGCATAACATCACCAAGCTGGTAGATACTTTAAAAGACCTGAAAGACATACCCGGACCCAAGATCCTCCACATTAAAACGGTGAAAGGGAAGGGCTATGAACTGGCGGAGAAAGACCAGACCAAGTGGCATGCCCCGGGGCTGTTTGATAAACTGACCGGTGAGATACAGAAGAAGACATTTGATATTCCGCAGCCACCCAGGTACCAGGATGTGTTTGGACTTACCATCATTGAACTGGCTGAAAAAAACAAAAAGATATTTGGCATCACACCAGCCATGCCAAGCGGCTCTTCCTTAAAATACATGATGGAAAAAATGCCTGACCGGGCATTTGATGTGGGCATTGCCGAGCAGCATGCAGTAACACTCAGTGCCGGTATGGCCACGCAGGGAATGAAGGTTTTCTGCAATATCTATTCTTCCTTCATGCAAAGGGCATACGACCAGGTGGTGCATGATGTGGCAATACAAAAACTGCCGGTGATATTCTGCCTTGACCGTGCCGGCCTCGTAGGCGATGACGGGCCAACCCATCATGGATGTTATGATATTGCCTATTTCCGCTGCATTCCCAATATGGTGGTCAGTTCCCCGATGAATGAGAGTGAATTGCGTAACCTGATGTTCACGGCACAACTCGATTCAACCGATCTGCCTTTTGTTATCCGTTACCCGAGGGGAGAAGGCGTGATGCCTGAATGGAAAACGGAGATGAAGGAGATACAGATAGGCAAGGGCCGGAAGCTAAAAGACGGCAAGGATATCGCGATATTGACTTTTGGACACCCCGGCAATTTTGCTGCAGCTGCCATCCGGGATGTGAAGGCAGAAGGTATTAACCCGGCACATTACGATATGCGTTTTGTAAAACCATTGGATGAAGAAATGCTGCATGAGGTATTCGGTAAATACAGCAAACTGATCACCGTGGAAGATGGAACGGTTTTGGGTGGTTTTGGAAGCGCCATACTGGAGTTCATGAATGCCCACGGGTATAAAGCGGAGGTCAGGATACTCGGTATACCGGACCGGTTGGTTGAGCACGGTACACCCAGGCAGCTGTATGATGAGATCGGTATTGATGCCAATGGTATTGTTAATGCGATCCGGGAAATGGCAGAAGTGAAGGTCACCGTTCAATGATTATTTCCTTACATATTTTTGAAACCCGGTTTTCTGAACCGGGTTTTTATTTTCTTTAACAGGCCACAAAAAATTTTATGGAAACCGGTTCGTTAGGCATCTATGTCTCCAAAAACTTTAATGAACCTCGGCCGGCGGATCTTCATCATCTGTTTTGTATTGCTGGCGGCCATATCTTCCTTTGGTTATTTTTTCTGGTATAAACCCAGGTTCAGCAAATACCCGCCGGCCAAGGCTTTTGCTTACAGTGAGAACACTTCATCCGCAAGACGAGAGGTCCTGTCCAGGTTGAAATTAAGAGCGGCGGAGGCAAAGAATTATGTGGCGGAACATGGTTTCAGCCGTACACATTGTTTCCTGCTCGACATGCGGTTGCCGGGAGGGCTGAAACGTTTCTTTGTTTATAATATGAAGAAAGATTCTGTTGAACTGGCCGGCCTGGTCACCCATGGAAGCGGTTCACAGGGCGATTCGGAGGACCTGGTATTTTCCAACAAACCAAACAGCTATTGTACTTCATTGGGCCGTTATAAGATCGGCAGATCATATAACGGAAGTTTTGGACTTGCCTATAAATTGTACGGCCTGGATGAGTCGAATAATAATGCTTTTGGACGCTGCGTGGTGCTTCATGGGCATGATTGTGTTCCGAACGACGAAGTATATCCGTCTTCCATCTGTTTGAGCCTGGGTTGTCCCACCGTTTCATTTCCGTTCTTGTCCAGGCTTCAGGAATATATTGATAAAAACAGGAATCCAGTCCTGCTCTGGATATATTACTGAATTTAGTTCATGGGGATTTCAATGGCCAGCAACTCGGCATTTTCGGTAGCCCGGATGCTGAAATCATCGGCGCCGGAAATCCCAATGGCATCCCTTCTGTTCAGCGTTTGTCCATCCACTTCTGCAGAACCGGTTATCACTACCAGGAAAACACCATTTCCTTTGAAGGCAGTGGAGTAACTGATCTCTTTCCCTGCATCCAGGTTGGTCAATGCAAACCGGGCATCCTGGTTGATCCATAAAGCATTGTCTGCTTCCTGCGGAGAAACAACCACCTGCCACTTGTTTATTCGTTCGGCAATGTCATAGGTCTTTTGGTCATACCTGGGTTTGATATTCCTTTCTTTGGGGAATACCCATACCTGGAAAAGGGTAACGGGTTCTGTGGCCGAAGAATTGAACTCAGAATGCCGGACACCCGTTCCGGCGCTCATGATCTGTATGTCACCGGCCTTTATCACACCGTTTCCACCCGTACTGTCTTTGTGCTGCAATGCACCGGTAAAGGGAATGGTTACGATTTCCATATTGTCGTGCGGGTGGGTAGGGAACCCGCCGCCCCCGTCAACAAAGTCATCATTCAATACCCTTAGTAGTCCAAAGTGAACTTTTGCCGGGTCGTGGTACTGGGCAAAACTGAAATAGTAATTGGGCTTTAACCAGCCATAGTCTGCTGTGCCCCTGTCGGCTGCTTTGTATAATGTTGTTTTCATTGTGTTGTTTTAAAATTTAATGTTTAAACATCAAATAGTGTACCAATTCTGTTCCTGACAAAATGGTGAAAAAATGACTGGTTATTTGACAGGGTCCGACGCCTCGCCGGGCCAATAAAAAAATCCCCCGTTTTGCGGGGGAGGATCTAGTTGAGTGTGGCAGGGTCTTCACCGGGCAAGAAGCCGGCCCCGGGAACTTCTTCCTCCCGGTTCTCGTTCCATTCCACGATGAAATTGTTTTTGCCTTCTCCGGTCAGTAAACTCATGAACCGTTGCTGCACCAGTTCCAGCAGGGATAAAAAGAGGAAGATGGCATGAATGCGGTTCTCACATACATCAAATACCTTTTCAAACGACATGGTCTTTTCTGCACGGCAGGTGCTGAGCATATACTCCCTGCTTTCTTCCATGGTATAGTTATAGCGTACTACGGTATGCACCGGTCTGTTATTGCGTTCCTGCAGTTTATGAATGACCTTTTCAAAAGCCTTCATCAGTTTGAAAAGGGTTACGGTCTGTATCTCGGTACCTTCCCCGGCTTCTTCACCGATCTGTGAAATTTCCTTCTGCAGGTTACCACGCTTAACCATCAGCTGGCGAAGGGCTTCCATCTCAGCCATTTTTGCGGCCGCTTCTTTAAATCGTTTGTATTCGAGGATCTTGTTGATGAGTTCCTGCCTGGGATCGATTTCATTGCCATCGGCATCCAGTTCCTTACGTGGCAACAGCATTTTTGCCTTTATCCGCATCAGGGTACTGATGAACAGGATGAATTCGCTGCTCAGTTCAATGTTCAACTTTTCGCTGTTGTGTATGAAGTCTAAAAAATCGTTGGTGATCTTTGTGATGGGGATATTGTAAATATCCAGTTCATCTCTTTCAATAAAGAACAGGAGCAGGTCAAATGGCCCCTCAAATTGCTCCAGTTTTATCTGGTAAGTTGTGTTATTCACTTTAAAATAGCTTAATTACTATAACAAAATCATCCCCGGGCAGGGGAGGACAAATGTATTGATTTGTTGACAGAATAAGGCTTCCGGGGAATGATTCATCACCTGATGTGGATAAAACCGGCTAAAGTTTTACGGTAAGCCCGATCCCCAGCACTTCCTTCAATTGGGTCCTTTTTAAGATATCATCGTCGTATACAATATCGGCGCTGATATTGGTGGCCAGCCATTTGTTGAACTTCAGGCTCAGCAGGTTTGTAAAGAAAACATCCACATTTTCGGGGTTTCTCTTGTAGTTACTGAAAAGGTCAAGCCTTCCGGTGTAAAGCGCCCATTTGGTAAAGCTTTTTGTAAACTTTGCGGTGGCAAAAGCACCCAGTTCCGTGTAAGATTTCTTATCGGGGGGTACGCCGAATTTGTCAACGCTGTAAAAGTCCGGGTCATTTTTTAAGATGAGCCGGGTGGTTATTGGTGAAACAAACAGGGTGAAGGTCTTATCGGGTCTGAAGTCAATTCCCGCAGAAATAATGATCTTCCCCGGCGTAAGGAAACTGGAGATCTTATTATTTGCTGTATCTGTGTAATTATAACCTGTCAATGCCTGGGTATTGAAGTTTACCAGCAGGGCTGTGTACCATTTGGGCGAGAACTGGTAACCATATTTGGTGGTGATGTCGATCCGGTCGTCGGTCTTCCGGAAGCGGCCAAAACTGGTGGCATTTTGAAATCCCAGGGCAATGTCGAAATAATTATTCCAGGAATTCTTTCCTTCTTTAAAGTTGAGGTTATAGTTGAACAGCATGGCAACACCAAGCGTATTTTGTTCACCCCCGCTCACCCAGTTTCTGAGAGCACCTTGCTGGACGTTGAGGATAAAAGTACCTGCTTTTTGCCATCCGTCTTTTTCGGGCAGTTTCAGTTCTTTAAAAGCCACTTTCTGAAATTCCTTAAGCGAGGGGTCCTGTGCCCGGGCAGAAAATAAAAAGGTTACTGCTGTGAGGACAGTAACGAAAGGTTTTATCATGCCGCAAAAATAAATAAAAAAGCATGTGTAATATGTTAACACATTTTAAAGACGGGAAGCTGTCTTTACTTGTACAGCACAAAACAATTGTTAAATATCCGGGAATACGCCTTAGTTATTATTTTTTTGAAAAAGTATAAGCAAAGCCGATCCCCATCAGTTGCAGCCACTGCGGGGCAGGCCCCTTGGCAGGGTTCACGTTCTGGGTATTGTCGTCGTAGATCATATCCAGGTTAAAGGAGAAGTTGATATACTTCGTTATCCTGGCTGTTATAACATTCGACCAGAAAATATCAATGTTCTGGGGTTTTTGTTTATAGTTGGAAAAGAGATCAAGTTTTGTTTTATAAGTGAAACTGCCACCCAGTTTTTTGGAATAATTGACAGAAGCAAATGCGCCTAATTCATTTTTTGACTTTTTGCCCGGAACGATCCCGAACAGGGGTGCTATTGTATTATCCGTAACCACCACCCACCTTTCTGTCAGGGGTGAAATGAAAACGGACAGGTCATTATTCGGTTTGTAATCAAAACCAAGCGACAATAAAATATAGGCCGGTGCAAAGGAGTTGGAAGTTACAGTCGATGTATCCACACCGGCGGCTGTTTTTGAATAGGCATATCCTTTTGCAAACTGGGTACGTAAATTGAACAGTGCCGATGCATTCCACTTTGGCGATAAAGCATAGCCATACTTCGACAGGAGATCTATCCGGTCGCTGGCCTTACGGGAACCCAGGCTGGTAGTATTTGTAATGCCATAGGCAAGGTCCAGGTTGTTGTCCCAGGAACTTTTGTTCTTTTTATAGAACGCAAAGAGGTTCAGGTAGGAATTGAGCGAGAATGAAAATTTATCGCCGCCGGATGACCAGTTGCTTAATGAACCCTGGTTGATGTTCAAATTGACCAATCCTCCCAGTTTCCATTTTTTCTGAACGGTATCTTTCGGGTCTTTGGCAACTGATTTTGATGCTTCGTTTTTCAGGTCCTTAATGCTTGGGTCCTGTGCAAACCCGGCAATGGCTGAAAGCGTAAGGAAGGTGGTTAAGAGTATGTTTTTCATGATCGTATATTATATAAAAGAAGCAACGGTACCGGTCGGCACTGCTGCTTCTTTTGTGCTGAAATCATTTTTTCAAAGCATCGCGGATCTCCATCAGCAAGGCATCGGTGGAAGAGGGGCCTGCAGGCGCTTCTTCCTGTTTCTTCTTCATACTGTTGATGGCTTTTATTACGAGGAACATCACGAAGGCAACGATGATAAAATTGATGATGGCTGTTACAAAATCGCCCCATTTCAGTGCAACTTCCGCTGCACCTGCTGTTATCACTGTACCCGTTGCGTCTTTCACTTCTGCAACCGCTTTCTTAAGTACAAATACATTTTTACTCAGGTCGGCCCCGCCGATCATTCCAATCAGGGGAGCAACAATTCCTTCTGTAAAGGAAGTGACCACCTTTCCAAAGGCGCCGCCCATCACAAAGGCAACAGCAATGTCAACCAGGTTGCCCTTCATGGCAAAGTCCTTGAATTCTTTGATAAATCCCATAGTTGTTGATTTTGAAGGTTAAAAATAATTACCGGGTAAGCATATATTAAATTTAGCACAATAATCATTCCGGTGCAAACCCATTTTTCGGGATACGGAATTTGTCAAAGGGCGGACACTGAATTCAACGTAAATACTTCAACTTTGCGGCATTCAAATTTTATCCATTGAACAAAGGATTTTTAAACTGGTTCATCTTCATTGCACTGTCCATCATATGGGGCAGCAGTTTCATTTTGATGAAAGAAGGGTTAAAAAGCCTTTCTGCCTACCAGGTGGCTTCGCTGCGGATCGTTTTTTCCGGTATTGTACTTTTGCCCACGGCAATAAAGTTCTTTCGGCGTATCCCCAAAGACAAGATCACGGTCATATTTCTTTCCGGTTTATTCGGCAGCCTGCTGCCCGCCTACTTGTTCTGTATTGCTGAAGAAGGAATAGACAGCGCCCTGGCCGGAACCCTGAATTCACTCACGCCTATTTTTGTGATCATCATGGGGGCCTTGTTCTTCCAGAGCCGCACAACCAGCAATAAAGTGCTGGGTATTGTTATTTCGTTCACCGGCAGTATCCTGTTGCTTTTCAGTAAAGGGCATATGCAGGACAATCAAAACCTGCTGTATATAAGTTATGTGGTGCTGGCCACCATTTTTTATGGAATAAATGTAAATATGGTGCACCGGCACCTGCATGACATTGGTTCATTGCAGATCGCTGCTGTAGCCCTTACACTCAATGCCATACCAGCCCTGGTCGTATTGGGTGCCACCGGTTACTTTAACCTGCCGCTTACTGAAAGCGGTGTATTGTATTCTACCGCTGCTTCTGCCGTATTGGGGATACTGGGCACCGCGGTGGCCTCCATTATATTTTATATGCTGGTAAAACGTGCGGGTGCTGTATTTGCTTCCATGGTCACATACGGCATACCGGTTGTGGCAAATTTCTGGGGATTGATCTACGGGGAGGAAGTAGGCTGGAAACAATTTGCCTGCCTTGCCATCATCCTTTCGGGCGTTTATATTGCCAACAGGAAAACAGCAGGATAAGGATCACTCAGCTTCACTGAAGGAAATATTCTTCTCTCTTAAAAAGGCTTTTATTTTATCGGCATGCACACAAATGCCCACGTGCAAGAACGGGCTGTTGGTAACTTTGCTTCTTTTTCCATTGCTTATGATCTCGTGGTCTTTCAGGTCAAAACCAAGGTGCAGGTGGTTGGTGGCAAACTGCATTCCGTAAACGGTTCCATTGGTATCGAAAAGCGGCCCGCCGCTCTGTCCTCTTAAACCGGGCGTACTCATTTCAATACCTGTGATGCCTTCTGTTATGTTGCTGGCAACAAACCGGGTAACAATGCCATCAATGGGAAAAGAAGGGGAGTTGGGATTGCCGGTATTGGTCCATTCAATATCATCGGTATCCGGGTTATGCCTGAAGTTATTGAACTCCGGGAAGGGGAAACCGATCCTGCATAGGGACATGCCCTGCTTTATTTTACTGCTGTCTTTAATAAAGCTTGCATGGGAGGTATAAAAAATTTTATTGAATCCCTTGAATTCAAGTATGGCAAGGTCGAGCGTAGGGTGGGTGTGGCAGGTTATCTCCCGGATGGAATCAAAACAATTGAGAAAATTATTTTTCAGCTGTATGGTTGTCTCAGGAAGATATTTATACTTCAGTTCCAGCCCCTGTACATTCCTTTTGAATTTATTGTCTTTGGGAACAGCATTCAATTCTGCCCTGAACTTCAAATAATGCTGGTTTATGTTCTCCGCCGCCGGGATCATCTCGGCCACATGCCTGCAGGTAATGGCAACCCCGTTGTCGTTCACAAAAAAGAAAGTGGAGCTCCCGGGCAATAACAATCCTCCATAGGTCCTGGAAATACTGTGCAGTGGCCGGGTAAACTGCAATACCTTTTCTATCGCTTGCTGAAACATGTTATTTTTTGACTGAAGGGAGTGGTGACTAACGTACTTTTTAAACAGCCATGATCTCCTTCTCCTTGACCCCCAGGTGTTTTTCGATCAGGGTGATGAACTTGTTGGTTGTATCCTGTATATCGGCTTCGGCGTCTTTGGCAACGTCTTCACTTAACCCGTCTTTCTGCAATTTTTTTATGTGTTCAATACTGTCCCTGCGGATGTTGCGCATGGCCACTTTGGCATGTTCGCCTTCTGCATTGCATTTTTTCACCAGTTCTTTCCTGCGTTCTTCTGTTAAAGGGGGAAGGAAGAGCCGGATGATATTCCCGTCGTTTTGGGGATTGATGCCGATATTGGCCATGGTAATGGCCCTTTCAATGGCCTGCAGCATATTTTTTTCCCAGGGCTGAACAGAAATGGTACGGGCATCCAGCACCGAAATATTTGCTATCTGGTTTATGGGAGTAGGGTTTCCATAATAATCAGCCATGATCCCGTCTACCATGGATGGATTTGCTTTACCAGCACGGATCTTTCCCAATTCAGCTTCCAGGTGCCCCAGGGCCCTGGTCATTGCTTTTTCTGTATCGCCGGTGATCTTTGAAATTTCTTCTGACATAACTTATTTCATTAGTTGCAGGCAAAGCTATAAAAAACTAATGTGATTACAGAAGTTGGTTATAATGCACCGGTCTGTCCGGCAGGGAAGCCGGGAAATTCAAAATAAAGAGGGGGTGGAACTACTCCGCTTCTACCGTTTCGGAGGCCAGTTTAAGTATCTTATGCGATTTGATAACATCTGCATTGGAGATATTCTGATCAACGATGCTCTTGCTTCGGGGCCGGCTGTAATAAATAACGCCGATAAAAATAAATGCAGATACGAGCAGTATGCCTATCACGGTTGTGGTACCCAGGTTACGAAGGAAATAAGCCATGGCAATGAAAATAATGTTAACTGCCACGCAGGTAATGGTTACCATGCGGTGGTTTAAGCCAAGGTCAAGTAAGAAATGGTGCACATGTGTCCGGTCGGGGCTGAACGGAGAGCGCCTGTCCAATATGCGCAGGCCAAACACCCGAAGTGTATCGAACAACGGGATCATTAATATGGAGAACCCGATAGCCGGCGCTGCTGCGATGGGCAGGTTGGAGACCGGGTTGCCGGCTACATTGATGAATTTAATGACCAGGATCGAGTTGATCAGGCCCAGTAAAAGGGAGCCGGTATCCCCCATGAATATTTTTGCAGGAGAAAAATTATACAATAAGAATCCGATCGTACTGCCAGCCAGTGCAAAGGCCATTACTGCGTAGGTCAGCTGTCCGGCATAGAAAAAGTATGCTCCGAACACCAGGGTGGTAAGTAAGCCAAGGCTTCCTGCCAGGCCATCTACCCCGTCGATCAGGTTGAAGGAGTTTGTAATTACGATGATGGTGAAGATGGATAAAACAATACTGGCAATATGCGGGATCTCATAAATGCCTAAAAAACCATGCATGTTGGTTATTTGTATGCCACCGAATTTAATGATAATGCCCGCTGCGATCAGCTGCCCGATGAATTTCTTGCTGGCTGATAGAACAAGTATATCATCTTTGATACCAAGAAAAAATATTACAGTGGCTGCTGCGGCAAAATACTGGAGTTCGGAAGTGATGGAGGAAGGAACACCCATTAATGTGGCAATGATAAAACCGGCAAAAATGCCCAGGCCCCCAAGCGTGGGGATAACGGTCTTATGGACTTTCCTTTCATCCGGCTCATCAAACAGCTTTTTGTCTTTGGCAACCTGGATAATGACAGGGATAGCGAAAAAAGTGATCAGGAAAGCCAGTGCCGCACTAAGTAAGATGTTGTCCATTCTGTAAGTTTAATTCAGCCCTTTGTTTATATGATGCAAAAGTATCAAATATGTTCTGAGGATAAAACTAAAAACATATTTAATTAGATACAACTTTTTACAAAAGGGTTGCCTGAAAAAATGTACCGGGAGGTCGACTTTTTTTTGAAAATGGTTTCCCGATATTGGTATGCAAATAACGAAGAAATTGTAAACTTATTATCAACTATTTAATACCACCCTGTTATTAAAGTTTGTGCACAGTCAATTTTAAAGTAGGTTTGCAACCCTGAAATACCCCGTATCAGGTTGTTTTATTCCCTATCTTGATATGTGAATTTTATATAATAAAGAACCGCTAATTTAGCTACACAAATGAGTGAATTAAAAGACATTGCCACCCAGATCCGCAGGGATATAGTACGCATGGTTCATGCCGTGCAAAGCGGCCATCCGGGGGGATCCCTCGGGTGTACCGAGTATTTTACAGCGCTTTATTTCCGGGTGATGAAGCATGATCCTGACTTTAAAATGGATGGGATTGGAGAAGACCTCTTTTTCCTGAGTAACGGCCACATCTCTCCGGTTTATTACAGCACACTGGCCCGCAGCGGATATTTTCCCGTTCAGGAACTAAGTACTTTCCGGAAAATAAACAGCCGGCTGCAGGGCCATCCCGCCACCCATGAACATTTACCCGGCGTGCGGATCGCCAGCGGATCACTGGGGCAGGGTATGAGTGTGGCAGTAGGGGCAGCACTGGCAAAAAAACTCAATAACGATGGCCATATCGTTTATTCATTGCATGGCGACGGGGAGCTGGACGAGGGACAAAACTGGGAAGCCATCATGTTTGCAGCACATAAAAAAGTAGATAATCTTATTGCCACCATCGACTGGAACGGCCAGCAGATCGACGGGCCTACAAAATCGGTCATGGCACTCGACAGCCTCCGGGCAAAATTTGAAGCCTTCAACTGGCAGGTGCTGGAAATGGATGGCAACGATGTGGATGCTGTTGTGGCCGGGCTGAATAACGCAAAAACATTCGTGGGTAAAGGAAAGCCGATCGTTATCCTGATGAAGACCGAAATGGGAAAGGGCATCGACTTCATGGAAGGCAGCCACGAATGGCATGGCATTGCCCCGAATGACGACCAGTTGCAAAAAGCACTCGCCCAGTTACCTGAAACATTGGGAGATTATTAGGATCACCGCAACCCAAAATCCTGGTTTGAAGCTTTCCGGGCCGGCAACCAGGCGGCAATGAACGCAATGCCGATGGCAGTGAATGCCACCAGAAGAAAATCAGTGGCCAGTAGTTTTACGGGAAAATAATCCAGCAAAAAGGAGCCCCCCTGCAGTTTTATCAGTTTGAATTTTATCTGCAACAGGCAGATCACGGTTGCCATTGCAATGCCGGTTACCGTACCGATACCACCAAGCAACAGCCCCTCACTTAAAAATATCTTAAGAATGCCGGGCTTATTTACCCCCAGGCTTTGCAGCACGCTGATGTCTTTCTTTTTTTCAAGTACCAGCATGGTGAGGGCGCTTACCATATTAAAAGCAACAATGACCAGGATGAGGGTGAATACGCTGTATATGGCCCACTTCTCCAGTTGCATGGTATGGTACAGGCTGGTATTCTGTTCATACTTGGTTTGCACCCTGTAGTTGTTGCCCAGCAGCAAAGCGATCTTGTTTTTTTCTTCTTGGGCATCTGCTTTACCTCTTAATTTGATTTCTACGGCACTGTACTCATCGGCAGCAAAACCCATTTGTTGTTTTACAAAACCAATATTGGTAAGGGCATACCGGTCGTCAAATTCCTGCTGGATGGTGAATATGCCCGAAGCGTTCACATGGCCTTCACTTAAGGATTGCAGGGGATCATTGCTGAGGCTGTTCTTTTTTGGCAGGATGACGGTGAGGGGGTCGGAAGGCAGGGCAGGGTTAACATTGATGGCAACAGCATTCTGAATTCCTGAACCGGCCACTAATTGCGGGTCATCTGCGGTACCGGTAAAATACCTGCCCCGGTTTGTCCTGGCAGCCACACCGCATACTTTATCATAATTATCATCCACCCCCTTCAGGTAAATGACCGTTTGGGCATCGTAATTTTTAAGCAGGGCCTTTTCTTCGGCCACCAGGGAAAGGTTTTCAACCGATGGGGTTTCTTTGAGGGTGGCGATCTGGCCGGCAGTAAGAAAGAATGTTTTTCCCGAAGCAGGCGTGATCTTTATATCGGTATAAAAGGAAGAATAAAGGGACTTCACCAGGTCTTCAAACCCGTTAAAAACACTGAGTACCAGTACCTGGCAGCAGGTGGCAAAGGCAATAACGCCGGCAGTGACCCATGCAATGATGTTGATGGCATTTGCACTTTTTTTTGCTTTAAAATATCTCCAGGCAAAGGTTAAGTACATCCGGTTTGAAGTTTGTGGTTTGTGGTTTGTAGTTGATAAAGGGTCTGCCCGTCAGCAAAACCACAAACTAAAAACCATAAATGCTAGCTGTCTGTTTTCTTTATTTCCTTGAACAACTGTTCCATCTTATCCACGTAATCCAGCGTATCATCTATATAAAAACTAAGTTTGGGCATGCTGCGTAACTGGTGACGCACCCTTTCGGTCAGTTCTTTTTTAATTTCCCAGCTTCTTTCCTCAATTTTTTTAAGCGCAGCAAAACTGTCTGCCACTTTAAAAAAACTGAGATAGATCCGGGCATCAAAAAGGTCGGGGGTAATTTTAACGGATGATATGGAGACCATTCCCCCGTCCATCATGGATAATCCCAGCCGCTGGAAAATATCGCTCAGTTCTTTATGAAGCAATCCTGCCACCTGTTTCTGCCTTTTGCCTTCTACCATTATGTTTATGCTTTAATCGTTGTAAAATTAGTTACTTTGCTGCGTTTTATCAGCTTTAATATTTACCAGGGACATGAAGAGTTTACGGAGCATTTTCAGGTACATCAAAAAATACCCGCGGCTTGTTATCAGCTATTTCGGGTTTAATATCCTGTCGGCTGTTTTCGGGGTATTGTCATTAGGGTTGCTCAGTCCCTTTTTAATGCTCATTTTCAACCAGGGCGATGCATTCAAGGCTGTAAGCGACAATGGTTTTTTTGCCCGGATCAACCCGATCAATTATTTTAAGGAATGGTTGTATGAACTGATCAATGAACCCGGGGGAAAGGTGCAGGCCCTGATGCTGATATGCGGCGTGGTTTTTTGTGCCGTTATCTTAAAAAACATTTTCGCTTATTTCAGCATGTATCTCCTGAACCCCATACGCAACCGGATACTGAACGACATGCGCAGCAGCATGTATTCAAAAATACTGCAACTGCCCATCGGCTATTTCAGTGAACAGCGCAAGGGGGATATCATGAGTAAACTTTCCAATGACCTGGGCGATGTGGAAGGTTCTACCGTAAGTGTTTTGGAAAGTTTGTTCAGGGAGCCCATCACCATCATCCTGTTTTTTGTGTACATGGTCATACTGAGCCCGCAGCTTACGTTGTTCCTTGTTATCTTTTTACCGGTGGCCGGGTTTATCCTGGGCAGGATCGGCCGCTCGCTTAAAAAAGAAAACAAAAAGGTATTGCAGCAGTTCGGGGTGGTTTTTTCCACCATTGAGGAAACACTGGGAGGCATACGCATCATCAAGGCATTTAATGCAGAAAAGAAAATACAGCGGAAATTTGAAGAACAGAATGAAACCATGTTTCACCTGAAGAATGCGGCCAACAGGCGCAGGGACCTGGCATCGCCCGTTTCGGAAGCGTTGGGGGTAACAGCCGTATTGTGCATCCTCTGGTATGGCGGCAGGCTGGTATTAAGCGGCGATCCCTCCTTTACTTTAAACGCCGGCGATTTCCTGGCTTATATAGCCATCTTTACCCAGCTTATACAACCGCTTAAAGCATTGTCCAGCGCATCGTATAACATACAAAAGGGAGCTGCCAGTATTGAACGGATCGAAAACCTTGTCAATGAAAAGGTAAGCATCCAGGAATTACCTGACGCAAAGGAATTGCGATCCTTCACACATTCCATTGAATTGAAAAACGTAAGCTTTGGTTACGACGATACATCGATCCTAAAAAATATCAACCTTACAATAGAGAAAGGGAAGACCATTGCCCTGGTTGGCAGCAGCGGCGCCGGAAAAAGTACCCTGGCAGACCTTATCCCCCGGTTCATAGATCCCACCGCCGGCGAAGTGCTGATCGACGGGATCAATATCAAAAATTATACACTGCATTCCATCCGTAGCCAGATGGGTATTGTAACACAGGAAGCGATACTTTTCAATGATACCATTGCCAGTAATATTTCGTTGGGGATGAATGATGCACAGCCTGCCGAAATAGAAGCTGCAGCCCGGATCGCCAATGCACATGATTTTATTGTTCAGAAAGAAGAAGGCTACAATACCAATATCGGCGACCGGGGCAGCAAACTCAGCGGTGGTGAACGCCAACGCATGACGATCGCCAGGGCCGTACTAAAAAACCCGCCCATATTGATCCTGGATGAAGCCACTTCCTCCCTGGATACCGAAAGCGAGCGGCTTGTTCAGGATGCCATCAACAACCTGATGAGCAACCGCACCAGTATCGTGATCGCCCACCGCCTGAGTACCATCCGCCATGCAGACGAGATCATTGTTTTGCAGAAGGGAGAGATCGTGGAAAGAGGTACCCACGACTCCCTGATCGCACAGAATGGATTTTATAAGCGATTGGTGGATATGCAGGAAGTGAAGTAAAGCCGATACAGGATGCAAGATACGGGATACAGGATACGGGATACAGGATACAGGATGCGGGATGCAGGATACGGGATGCAGGATTGAGTATTTCGCCCAGATATCTTGAATCTGGTATCCTGCATCGGGCATTCTCAGGCTCCTTCGATCAATCCCACGGCATTGCCCCATGGATCGATCACGGTGGCCACTTTAATTCCCCCACCCACATCGGAGGTATTGTATAAGATAGCGGCTCCGTGCTCGACCATTCTTTTCACGCATTCTTCTATTTCATCCACCGCCCAATGACTTACGGTTTGGTTGCCAATAGTGACCGTTTCATCCCGCGGATGCAGGCCCAGCTCACAACCATTAAAATCAAAGCCGATGTAAAAGGGTTCATCAAAATAAGGTTGCACGCCGGTAAGGGTGCTGTACCACTCTTTTGCCTTCTGCAGATCGGGTACATAATAAATAACGGTTCTTATTTTTTTAAACATACCCCAAACCCCTAAAGGGGCTTTTAAGATTATAATGATTCATAAATCTATTAAATAAAAAAGAGAATGATTTTATTCATTCTCCTTAAATATTTATTCTCCAGTTCCCCCTTTAGGGGGCGGAGGGGGTAATTACTTCACTGCTCCCATCTTAGCCTCAATGCTCAATGTGGCATGCGGCACGGCACGTAAACGGGCTTTATCGATCAGTTTACCTGTAACCCGGCAGATACCATAGGTTTTGTTTTCAATACGCATCAGGGCTTTTTCCAGGTGATCAATGAACGTGATCTGGCGGCTGGCCATCTGGCTCAGTTGCTCCCTTTCCATGCTGATGCTTCCGTCTTCCATGGTCATGTAGCGGGAGTCATCCATATCGCCACCGGTTTCGTCCTTACGGGTAATTAATCCCTGCAGATATGCCAGTTCTTTTTTTGCAGATTCCAGTTTGCGCTGTATAAGCTCCCTGAATTCGGTCAGGTCGGCATCGCTGTATCTTACGATGGGTGCCCCCGGGTCATTCACCGGCTGGTCCAATACCGAACGGGTGAAATCGGGTTGGTATTTACGGGAGGTTTTTGTATTGATCTTTGGTAATACCACCGGTTTTGCCGGTGTGATCTTTATGTCCTTTGCCTTCAAAGGCGTTGAAACTTTTTCAGGGGCTTTTTTTACCGCCGCCGCCGCTTTGGGGGCTGGTTTTTTTACCTCGATCTTCTTTTTCATAGGTTTAACGGGCGCTTTCGCAATGGGTTTAACGGGTTTTTTTACGGCAACCGGCTTCTTAGGGGCGGCTTTTCCAGGTTTTTTGGCTGCAGGTTTTTTAGCAACAGGCTTTTTGGCAACCGGCTTTTTGGCAACTGCTTTTTTTGGAGCGGTCTTCTTAGCCGGGGCAGATTTTTTAACGGGCTTTGCTGGTTTTTTAGCAGCAGGTTTAGCTGTTGCTTTCCCCGCCTTAGCCGGGGCATGCTTTTTTGTTGCCATACTATTATCCTTTTTTAAGTACGTTCACTTTTAATGATATGTCGTTCACTTCAATTTCAATACCGGTATCCAGGGCCGGTAAAAATGCCAGTGAATCAGCCAGAATTTCGGCGCAAATATAGTCTTTATATTGAATTAATGAGGGTTGCAGCCCCCCATTTTCCAACACAGAAACGTCTATCCGGTCGGTGAGGTTAAAACCATTGTCTTTGCGTATGTTTTGGATGCGGTTCACAAATTCCCGGGCTTCACCTTCTTTTCTCAGATCACCGGTAATTGTTATATCTAAAGCTACTGTCAACTGTCCTTTTACGGCTACTTCATAACCCGGAATGTCATCGGTGGATACCTCCATATCTTCTGCGGTAATGATGATGGGCTCCTCGCCGCCTGCTTCATACCCGGGGTTAAGCATATACTCACCCTCCAGGGCTTTATCAATGGTACTATTATCGAATCCGGAGATCTGTTCTGCCGCCCATTTCATTTTTGGTCCCAGTTTTTTACCCAGGGTCTTGAAATTGGCTTTGGCTTTTTTCTTTATAAAATCATTTTCGGCACCCAGTATATCCACTTCCTTGACATTGGTTTCGGCCTTGATGATGTCTTCCACCTTTTTTATCCGGTCGGCCATGGTTGAATCCAGCGCCGGGATAAAAACCTTTTGCAGGGGCTGCCGTACCTTGATATTAACTTTCTTGCGCAGGGATAATATCAGCGAAGAGATATCCTGTGCCAGTTGCATTCTTTTTTCCAGGTCGGTATCAATTACCGCATCATTGGCTTTGGGAAAATCCGTATGATGCACAGACTCATTGGTGAACCGATTAGACACCGCATTCAGGTTGTTGAATAACCAGTCGGCAAAGAACGGTGCAACGGGGGCCATCAGTTTGCTCAGTGTTTCCAGGCATTCATATAAGGTCTGGTATGCACAGATCTTGTCGTGTTCGTATTCACCTTTCCAGAACCTGCGGCGGCAAAGCCGTACATACCAGTTGCTCAAATGGGCGTCTACGAAATCTTCGATGGCACGCCCGGCCTGGGTGGGCTCGTACTCATCAAAATTCTGTTGTACATCTTTGATCAGCGAATTCAGGGATGATAATATCCACTGGTCAATTTCGGGCCTGTCTTTTACCGGGATGTAATTTTCTTTAAATGAAAAACCATCCACGTTCGCATACAAAGCAAAGAACTGGTAAGTATTATAGAGGGTTCCAAAGAACTTGCGTTGCACTTCTTTGATGCCTTCTGCATCAAATTTCAGACTGTCCCAGGGCGATGCATTGGTGATGAGGTACCAGCGGGTGGCATCGGCGCCGAAACTATTGATGGTTGCAAACGGATCTACTACGTTGCCAAGGCGTTTGCTCATTTTGTTGCCGTTCTTATCCAGCACCAGGCCATTGCTCACCACCGTTTTATAAGCCACGCTGTCAAACAACAACACACCCAACGCATGCAAGGTATAGAACCAACCCCTTGTCTGGTCAACCCCTTCAGCGATAAAATCTGCCGGAAAAGCCCCATCCCAACCTTTCCCAAAGGGGAAGGGGTTGCCTGCATTTACTTTGGCCATATCCAATCCCCATTGTGCGTAGGGCATAGCGCCGCTGTCGAACCAAACATCGATCAGGTCGGGAACCCTTTTCATTGGTTTGCCCGAATCGCTTACTAAAGTGATATCATCTACATAGGGTTTGTGCAGATCAAGGATCCCTTCATGCAGGTAATGTTTATTGGTTTCACCACCCAATACGCCGGCGGCTTTTTTTATTTCATTATTCAGTTCTTCAATACTTCCGATGCATTTTTCTTCTTCCCCGTCCTCTGTTTTCCAGATGGGCAGTGGGGTACCCCAAAAACGGCTGCGGCTCAGGTTCCAGTCCACCATGTTCTCCAGCCAGTTGCCAAAGCGGCCGGTGCCGGTACTTGCTGGTTTCCAGTTGATGGTATTGTTCAGTTCCACCATCCGGTCTTTGGCTGCCGTGGTCTTAATGAACCAGGCATCCAGCGGGTAATAAATGATGGGCTTATCGGTACGCCAGCAATGAGGGTAATTGTGTTCGTATTTTTCTACTTTAAAGGCCCGGTTCTCTTTTTTCAGTTTTACGGCGATGTCCACATTCACATCCACATAATCCTTTTCATCTTTATAGTTCTTTACGTAGCGGCCGCTGAATTCACCAACACCATCCACAAACTTTCCTTGTTTGTCAACCAGGGTTAAAATACCCAGGTTATTTTTCTTTCCAACCCGGAAGTCATCTGCGCCAAAGGCCGGGGCCGTATGAACGATGCCGGTGCCATCTTCGGTGGTAACAAAATCACCAGGTACAACCCGGAAAGGCGCTGCACCGGGGGTTATCTCCTGTATCTTCTCTAACGTATTTGCATCGGAAGGGAGGAGTTGTTCGTATACTGCCCCTTCTATGTCTTTTCCCTTGAATTCAGTCAATATCTTCCAGGGGATCAGTTTTATTTCAGCGTTATAATTTTCAAAATCACCATTCTCAGCTTCCGCTTTAAAATATTTCCCAATCAGCGCTTTGGCAAGAATAACATTGATAGGTAAATGAGTATAGGGATTAAATGTTTGAACTAAAACATAATCAATATTTGGCCCAACAGTTAAACCAAGGTTTGAAGGTAATGTCCACGGAGTAGTGGTCCAGGCCAGGAAGAAGACCTCATCCCCAACCCGTTCTCCAGGGGGAGAAGGGGCTTTAGACTCTGCAATTGCAGAAAACATTTTAGAAATAGCCGGGTGCTCATTAGCCCCTCCTTTGGAGGGGTTTGGGAGGCGGAACATCGCCACCGCACTGGTATCCTTCACATCTTTATATGTTCCAGGCTGATTCAGTTCATGGCTGCTTAAACCTGTACCAGCAGCTGGTGAGTAAGGCTGAATGCTTACACTTTCGTAGAGGTATCCTTTCTTATATAATTCACTTAAACACCACCAAAGTGTTTCAATATAATTATTCTCAAAGGTCACATAGGGGTTATTCAGGTCAACCCAGTAGCCCATCTTTTGGGTGATATCATCCCACTTGTCTTTAAACCGCATCACCACTTCCCGGCATTTTTTATTGTAATCTTCTACAGAAATTTTAACGCCTATATCTTCTTTGGTAATTCCAAGTTCCTTCTCAACACCCAGTTCAATAGGCAGCCCATGGGTGTCCCAGCCGCCTTTTCGTTTCACCTGGAAACCCTGCATGGTCTTATACCGGCAAACCAGGTCCTTCAATGTTCTGGAAATGACGTGGTGAATACCGGGCATGCCATTGGCGCTCGGGGGGCCCTCATAAAAAACAAAAGGCGTTTTTCCCTCCCGGAACTCCACACTCTTCTCAAAGGTTTTTTCCTTTTTCCACTTTTCCAGGATCTCTTCGCCGATGGAAGGGAGGTTAAGTTGCTGGTATTCTGTGTATTTAACACTCATATAATTCTTTCTTCAATCTGTAAGTATAATAGGTGTGCAAAGGTAGGAAAATAGAGGGGTTCATTCGCACCGGGTTTGCATTATTGATTCTATTAAAATATGCCGGGAATTGTAGTATTTATACTAGGGGATTCGTAGTGAAAGCCGCAGCAGGACTAAATTCCAGCCCTAGTTATCCACAGTCTGGGGTTTTGGCATAGTATTGGCTTTTTACCAAACCGAGAATATCCTTAAAAATATCTGAAAAAATATGATAAAGAGTTTTGCTGGTTTAGGGTTTTATTAGGGTAAAAGACGGGAATAGTCTTATTCCCGTCTTACTTTAAGATAATACTCAGCCAGTTAAGTGTCCCGTTTTAAATATTCAGTCCTGTGTTGCGTGGTTGTTGCAGAAATGATATCCTTTAAAAAACCAACAATATCTGATCACAAGCAGATGAACTGAAATTGCAACGAACAGGTAACCCCCAAAAAAACGGCATCCTCTATTAAAGGATGCCGTTTTTAGTTGATGCTATTTCTTCTTATGGTTTAGCGGCCGCTTCCCTGGTTTTTCCGGCATTTAAGAACATATCAATATATGCTTTGATCTTGTTATCGAGTTCAGCAGTTGGAATTTTTCTTTCAGCATATTCCTGCGCCTGAGCCATCAGGTATTCGTGTAAAACTTTATTGTTCACTTTTGTTTCTAATTTGATGCTGGAGATACCGGCGATCTTCTCTTCCCAGATGCTTCGTACTTTTTCCCAGTACAACTTATTCTTTTCCCACCATGCTTTTGCGGCGGCGCATGCGGCAACATTTTTTCTTACATAATTGTTTATTCCTTTTTCCTCTACCAGTAATTTATCAAACCCATGCTCCCGGATGATCTTTTTGTTATCCTGTATATGGGTATAGCCATTGCCGGTTACCACAATGCGGTTGGTTCTGTTCAGGATATTGTAATCACTTCTTACCGAGTATTCACGCCGTGGCAGGGGGGCATCTGTTGTGTTCAGCCAGAAAGTTTCCCCGTTGGCATTGATCCATTCACTGCTGCCCTGGTAGCGGGGTTCATCACTCACCTCCCAGATGGATTGTGTCCACCTTCCTTTAACTGCTTCCGGCTTTTGATTTTCTTTTGTCCATGTCTTATTGCCATTGTATTTCCAGATCACGGGGTTCTCGTAGGTCCAGTCTTCCCGCCAGTGTTTGATGATCATCGAATCGGTGATGACCAGTAAATGCTGCAGAACAATTCTTTTATCACTGGCCTCCACCGGGAATACATATTCCAGTCCGCCATTTATTATTTCCTTTTCATGAAATTTATAGTTTGCATCCGGAGAGAAGGTTTCAGCATATTTGAATTCCACTTCAAAGCATCCGCACAGTTTATTGATGTTTTTGTCGGGGGTTTGGGCAACCGTAGTTTGTACAACGGCAGCTAAAAATGCCAGGCAGGTTATCTTTTTTATCATGTTTTATAATTTGACGCAAAAGAAACCATTATAGGAAGGCGGCGTTTACACAATCGGTAATGATGCTTACGCAAAAAGAAAAAGCTGCCCGTTTTATTCAGGCAGCTTCAAACTCGTTAGATTTCTGATCAATTTACCAGGCTGTACCTGAACCGGGGCTTACCCCTTGTTCCGCCGTCATTTACGCCCATGTCAATGCATTTTAACTTATAGTGATTCCCGCGGGGATCCCTGATAATGTAAAACCGGTCCTGCCGTGCACCGATGGCAGGCTGTGTACTCCTCCAGTTGCTGCCGATCGCCCAACGGTTGGCTGAAAATGTTGCATTGGCAACACTGTCTTTATTGAAAGCTGCATAGGCGGCTGAAGCCGTAGTTGCATCTGCATATATTTTGGTGGCTACTGTAACGCCCGCCAGGTGATTGATGGCGATCAGGTCAGAAAAATTATAGGGTACCTGGCCCGCACCAAAATTGGTTTCAAAGACCGAATAGCTCCATACCAGGTCCCAGTTTTCCTTTTCCGGCTGTGCATCCACGATCCCGTTCTCAAAAGAGATGAATTTAAAATGCCGGTTGGCATCTTTGGCAACGATCAATGTTTTAAAACTGGTCTCCTGTATGCCGGCATACTGAAGTGTGTATCCGCCCGAGACATTGCGCAATACCCTCAGTTTTACCCAGGGCCTTGCGGCAATGCCGCCCCCGGTACCCCGGTTCAAAATGATCACTTTGTTCTCTGCATCTGTTTCAGATACTTCCGGAATGACCGTTTTGGTAATATCTCCGGCAATGTTGTCGAAATAGGCCAGATGTTCCGGCAGCGGGTTGGTTTGACTGGTGCTAAGTGTAAGACCGATCGTGTCGGCAGCGCCAACAGCCGCCAGGTCGTTACTGGTTAAAACCCTGGCGCCTGCAGCCGTGTTGTGGTTCAAAACAACCCTGAAATTGTTTCCGCAATAAAAACCAAGGTCCCATCCTGAACGTAATACGGGTGTTTGTTTTTCGGCCGACAGGTCAACATAAACCGAGTTGCCTGCAGCACTGCCCGGCTCTGCGGCAGCAATGCCATTTAATTGAACCGTTGCCCCGGAAGATGTAGGAACTGCAATGATGGGGTCGTTGTCTTTTTTACAGGCTGAAAAGAATCCGGTTAGCGTTGCGGCTAGTACTATTTTTTTAAACTGGTTCATAAAATGTTTTTTTGTCCTCGTTAATTATTTCTGTTTCCTGTTCCATTGCAGGTTCAATCCGATAAAGTAAGACCGGCCATAGCTGATCGCCACGGCGCCGGCTGAATTATGGATGCTGCCGGAAGAGGCTGCCGTATTATTCACATTGTTTACGTCGAAAATATTTTTTACACCTGCCGTAACCGTGATGTATTTGTTGACGGTGGTGTTCGCGGTAAGATCTGCCAGGTGGTATGCTGCTGTTTTGGCTATGTACAGTGCATCCTGGCCCGTAGTGGTTGTGCCGGTAATGTATTGGGGCCTGCTGCCGGTATACTTATAGAAAAGACTGAATTTGGTTTTGATCTTATCGGCTGCATAGCTTACAGAAGCAGTCAGTTCGGGGCTCCATAAATATTCTTTGCTGTCGATCTTTATATAATCCTTGTCATCGTACAGTTTGCGGTAAAAGCCGATGTAAGAGAATCCTGCAGCGGCATCCAGTTTCTTCCAGGACAGTTTGCTCTCCAGAGTCAGGCCGGTTGTTTTGGCCTTGTTTACATTGAAATAGCTGTACTGGTTGTTGCCGGAAGCTGATAATGCAAAATCGATCTGGTTGTTGAAATCGTTGAAGAATCCGCCCAATGTAGCGCTGTATGCAATATTATTTACCGGAACTCCTGTCCAGCTGACCGAACCATTGAAGCTGTTTGAATATTCGGCCCTGAGGTTGGGGTTGCCAACGATGTTGTGGTTTACATCCACAAAATCAAAATACAATTCCCTCAGTGCCGGTGAACGGAATCCGTATGCATAGGCCAGCCTGAGGTCGAGGTTTTTGGTAAGAATGATCTTGCTGTTGATGGAAGGAATAACAGGCGGGGCATCATACACCGAATTTTTTATGAAGCGTAATCCAGGCCGGATGTTTAGCCGGCTGGTTGGCTTCAGCTCCGCAGAAATGAATGCAGCATAATCGGTGATCATCGGGCTGCCGGATATCCGTTCGCCGCTGGCTCCTTCCCGGTTGATATCAATACCCGTCTGCAGGGTCAGTACCGGGGATACCTGGTAAAGTACGCTGGTTCTGAAAACAAAGCTGTTGAACTTGGCAACATCCTGTTCCCCGGGCCCGGCGGTTAATTCGTCCGTACCTTTTTCAAAATCATGAAGGGTTGTTTTGGTTCTTCTTTTATAATCGGTATAGCTTAAAATTCCTGCCAACTGCAGTTTCTTATTAAAGTTATAACTACCCTGCAGCTGGTGCGAAAAACGACCGGTGATGTATTGCTGGTCAATTGCCTTGTAATTGTTGTAGTTGATGGCGCCACGGCTCCTGATGTCCTCATTCAGAATGTCTGTTCTGTAATAAATACTGAACGGCCCTTTGCCGTACCCGATCCTTGCATTGCCCATCCACTGTTCTTTTGGTTTCCATGTTTTGCCCCTTCCAAATGCATCGCCGCCATATCCGTCAAGATCGTTGTGGGTGCCACACAGGGATACGGTCCAGTCATTTTTCTTATAACCCACATTCAGGTTCTGCAGGTGAACGCCTTTGTAACTGAAGGGATGATATTCACCGCCGGCAGTTTCTTCCTGCACTTTTGCAGAAACCGAAAGATCATCTTTTATACTTTTTTTGGTGATGATATTGATAACACCGGCCAATGCATCTGAACCGAATATTACCGACATAGGTCCTTCCACGATCTCGATCCGTTCAATGCTGTTGATGTCTACCTGATTCAGGCTCTCCCGGGTATCGCCCCGGTCGATCATAGGCACACCATCCAGTAAGATCTTTACATTACGGCCGCTCATGCCCATCAGCTGAACATCGGTAGTGCCCAGGGTATTGTCGTTTGAAAAGCGGAATCCCACCTGGTTGTTCAACACCTGCTGTACATTGGTTGCACCGCTCAGCCTGATGCGTTCATTAGTGATCACCCGGACCTGGTAAACAGATTTTTTTACGGATTGCGGCTTGTATTGACCGGTAATGATCACTTCTGAAAGGTCTTTTGAATACCAACCCGTGTCTGCAGTTGGTTTGTTCTGTGCACTGATCGTTGCCGTAGTAACCAGGGCGGCAGTGATCATGGTTAGTTTCTTCATTGCAAATAATTTTATACCGCAAAACTATTTTCACCGCAGTAGAGCATTATCACAGAATTGTCATCATGTGAAAATGAGAAGGAAACAGGCAATGTTTTACCCTGCGATGACACAGCCAGTGATGATGATCAAAGCCCGGCATGACGGGCGTCATGCGTTATTAAATAAAAAAGAGTTCCTTAGTGCAGCAATAGTTCACAAGGCTTGATACCTGTGTGTTTCTTAAAAGCGGTGGAAAAATGCGAGATGGAAGAATAGCCCAGCAGCATAGAAACTTCTGTTACGCTCAGGCCTTTGTCGTAAAGCAGGTATTTGGCATGCTCCATGCGCTGTCCCTGGTAAAAATCAAAGATGGTTGTACCGAAGATCTCTTTGAAGCCTTTCTTTAAATAACATTCGTTGATGGCAACCTTGCGGCTGAGTGCCTTGATGGTGATGGGCTCGCCGATATGTTGCAATAAAACTTCCCGTGCCTTGATGATCTTTTCCCTGTCTTCGGCATTCTGCAGGAATTTACAGGTGAATCCGGTTTCTTTATCCTCACCCAGCATGCAATCCATGCTGTACAGCAGCAGGATCTGGGTTTGGGCATTGATGAAGATATTCTCTCTTGTGTCGGTATACGTATGATTCAGCAATGCTTCAATGGCGGTTCTTGTTTTGCCACACAGGGGCAGTTGTTTGGAGAAGGATGTTTTATGCCGGAAGGAAAGGACCTCTTCTGTTAACCCCGTTTGTGAACTGTTGTTGGTGAACTGGGTCAGGTAGGCCGGTTTAAAACTGAAACTGACCACATCCACACTGTCTGCCTTTTCCACACAGCTTTTGCTGCTGTTGAATTTACAGAAATCGCATTCGGTTTGCTTTTGCCGGCAGTACACATTGCCGCTTACACAGAAATTCAGTTCCAGGTAATTGGCGGCGGGGTTGTTCTTTTCAACATGATAAACCAGGATGCCGGTATCATCAATATTCCATTGCGGCAGTTTCCGGTAGCGCTTAATGGAGTAGTGCACCGAACCGGGTACCATGCGGTCAACATGCAGCAATACATCCAGGTCCTCATGCAAAAGAGGTTCCCGGTGTGCAATGCTCAATATGTCTGTTTGGTGGCTCATTGAAGATTTCAGCACAAAGGTACGGAAGAATGTTTAAACAGTGAATCCGTGAGTTGTTAAGGATTTCCGGTTTTTTGGCGATCCTGCAGGGTATTTTTTAGCTGGCAAAACAGCGGGGGTGCCTGTTTAAAAAACCGGTATAATCTGTGTAAAAAAACGGGTAAAATAAACCACCGGTTATTGCCTGAAACCCCTGCTTTTTCGTACATTTGCACGAATGTGAATTTTACATCTAAAAAGAGATCGAGAACGATTTTATGAGCACAGAAACAGCAGCAATCCCGACCCCCGCTACCAGTGGTTATGGGGCCGACAGTATCCAGGTTCTGGAAGGCCTGGAAGCAGTCCGCAAACGTCCTGCCATGTACATTGGCGATATTGGCAACAAGGGTCTGCATCACTTGGTTTACGAGGTGGTGGACAACTCCATCGATGAGGCCCTGGCCGGTCATTGTAAGAACATCATTGTAACCATTCATGAAGATAATTCCATCTCTGTTCAGGACGATGGCCGTGGTATACCTACTGCCATGCATACCAAAGAAAAACGCAGTGCCCTGGAAGTGGTCATGACGGTGCTTCATGCCGGTGGTAAATTTGATAAGGATTCCTATAAGGTCTCGGGCGGTTTGCATGGTGTGGGTGTAAGTTGTGTGAACGCACTCAGCTCTAAACTGCATGTAACCGTAAGAAGAGATGGCAAAATGTATGAACAGGAATATGCGATCGGTGTTCCTCAATACCCGGTGCGGGAGATCGGTACAGCCGATACCCGGGGTACAACCGTACACTTCTGGCCGGATGCTTCTATATTCTCTGTTACGGTTTACAACAAAGATATCCTGGAAGGAAGGTTGCGGGAACTTGCTTTCCTGAACCGGAAAATAAATATCATCCTGAACGATCTGCGGGAGAAAGATGAAGAAGGGAAGCATTACAGCAAGACGTTCTACAGCGAGGGAGGGATCGTGGAGTTTGTACAATCGATAGATAAAAATGCCAACCGGTTGCCGTTGATCCCCCAGGCGATCTATTGCGAAGGGCTTGACGCGTCAAGCAATGTAATGGTAGAGGTTGCCATGATGTATAATGCCGGGTACCAGGAGCATATTTTCAGCTATGTAAATAATATCAACACCATTGAAGGCGGTACGCATGTGGCCGGTTTCCGCCGCAGCATCACCCGGGTATTTAAAAGCTATGGCGAAAAGCAGGACATGTTTGCAAAGGCCAAAGTGGAAATTGAAGGCGATGATTTCCGCGAAGGATTATCTGCCATCATCTCCGTAAAGGTACCGGAGCCGCAGTTTGAAGGGCAGACAAAAACAAAACTGGGAAATAATGAAGTAATGGGTGTGGTGGATTCCACCTTAAGCCGTGTACTGGAAGCATACCTGGAAGAGAATCCCAAAGAAGCAAAGACCATTATTCAAAAAGTGATACTGGCCGCACAAGCGCGTGCAGCAGCCCGTAAGGCAAGGGAAATGGTACAGCGTAAAAGTGTATTGACCGGCGGCGGCTTACCGGGTAAACTGGCAGACTGCAGTGATAAAGACCCCGGCAAATGCGAATTGTTCCTGGTGGAAGGAGATTCGGCAGGAGGAACAGCCAAACAGGGCCGGGACAGGAGTTTCCAGGCCATTTTACCCCTTCGTGGTAAAATACTGAACGTGGAAAAAGCAATGGAACATAAGATATATGACAATGAAGAGATACGGAACATGTTCACCGCACTGGGTGTGAAGATCGGAACACCGGAAGATCCCAAAGCGCTGGATACATCCAAACTGCGCTATCACAAACTGATCATCATGACCGATGCCGATGTGGACGGAAGCCATATTGCCACATTGATATTGACCTTTATCTTCCGGTATATGAAAGAACTGGTGGAGCAGGGGTTCGTATACATCGCACAACCACCTCTTTACCTTGTTAAAAAAGGTAAAGAACAGGAGTATGCATGGAATGACGAAGAAAGAAAAGCACTGGTAACCCAGATCGGCCAGGGAAAAGACGAGAGTGTGACCATCCAACGCTATAAAGGTTTGGGAGAGATGAACGCCGAGCAGCTTTGGGAAACAACCATGAACCCTGCTACCCGCACATTGAAACAGGTAGCATTGGAAAGTGCCGCAGAAGCCGACCGTGTTTTCAGCATGCTGATGGGTGATGAGGTTCCGCCCCGCAGGGAGTTTATTGAGACCCATGCCCGCTATGCCAGGATCGATGTGTAAAAGTCCGTTCCCTGCCCGTAGAGGGGTCATTTTTGCAAAAACCAATATTTTCAGTAGCTTGTAACCTGAAGTTTACTGCTTCAACCCATTTTACTAACCATAAATTCAAGAAAATGTCAAAAATGTTAACCGCTTATTGCATGAAGACAAAGGAAAAGAATGTTCCGATGCAGGATGCAGTAATAACCAAAACAGCCCGTGGGGGGTATATGGCCCAGGGGCACGACGGCAAAGGCAATAAAATGACCACTATGCTGAACGAAGCAACTGCTTTGGAAGCCGTTAAGAACGGGGTGGCAAAGAAAGCCTGGTAGATCCTGGTGTTAAAATTATTATAGGTCATCCGCCGGAAGGCGGATGACCTTTTTTATCGGGTAAAACCTGCCGCTTGCTTAAATTAGAAGTACTTTTATGCTGCAATGAAAACGGTAAATAAAATAGGTGTATCCCTGTTATTGCTGGTAATCTTCAGCCAGTATAGTACAGCCCAGTACACCGTTAACGGGAATGCCCAGCAGGTTTCCTGCAATCAATACCGCCTTACACAGGAGGCAACCTTCCTTACCGGTTCGGTATGGAACAATAACAAAATAAACCTTTCCAATTCCTTCGATTTTAAGTTCGACGTCTTCCTGGGAAATAATAACAGTCCCGGCGCCGATGGAATTGCCTTTGTATTACAGCCCATCAGCACCAGTGTGGGAACAGCGGGCAGCGGACTTGGCTACGAAGGGATAACCCCGGCCGTGGGCATCACCCTCGATACGTACCAGAATGGTGGTGATAATGATCCGGCCTACGACCATATTGCCATTCAACTCAACGGGGTGCTCAATCATACGAGTGTGAATAATATTGCCGGCCCCATCCAGGCCATCAATGGCAACGATAATATGGAGGACGGCCAGTGGCATGCCCTTCGTATCGTTTGGGATGCACCCACCAAAACCATTACGGCCTACGTGGATGGGGTGCAGCGGGTAACTGCGGTAAAGGATTTTGTGACCGATATCCTCTCCGGCGACCCGATGGTATTCTGGGGTTTTACCGGAAGCACCGGTGGGGAGTTCAACCTGCAGCAGTTCAAAACGGCATTGAATCCATACTTTCATTTTTCCCCTGGCCAGCGGAGATGTGTGAATGAACCCATTACCTTTTACGATTCAACCATTTCTTTTACAGTCATAGCAAAATTTTACTGGGATTTTGGTGACGGCAGCCCGATCGATTCGGTTAACCTGAACCCCGTGCATACTTATACAGTGGCAGGGGTTTACACAGTTATACAAAGAGTAATAGGAGCTGATGGTTGCGAAGCAACAAATACGCAACAGGTTACCATTGGCAGTAAACCGGTGGCAAAATTTGGTAATTCCTACCACTGTATCCCCATGCCGCCTTTTCCATCCACACAATTCAGTGATTCATCCTATGCAGCGGTTGGTACGGTAAATAACTGGTATTGGGATTTTGATAATGGACAAACTTCAACTGTTCAAAACCCCAGTACAAATTATCTTACCGCCGGGAATAAGATCGTTAAACTGGTGGTTAAATCACTGGAAGGTTGTGAGTCGGATACTTTAGTCAAGATAGTACCTATGTATTCACAACCTGTAATTGATTTTACGTTTACCGATTCTGTATGTTTGGGATCACCGATGCAGTTTTTTGGAACAGTAACTTCAAGCAGTCATCCTATTACTCACTGGTTTTGGCGTTTCCCTCCCGATACTACTACCATCCGCACTCAAAACGCAACATATACGTTCACTACTGCAGGTAATCATGGCGTGGTATTCATGGCAACATCAAGTGGGAATGTTGATTGTCTGGGATCAAAAATTAAAAATGTCTTCGTTGCCGATAAACCCCACGCCGCCATCAAAGACCAGTTCATCTGTTCGGATATCCCGACTGTTTTGCAGGATTCATCCTACACCACCGATGGTATTGCCCTTACCAACTGGTGGTGGGACCTTGGCAACGGGCAATTCTCTACCCAGCAAAATCCAACGGTTACTTACACAGCCAGCGGGCCTGTTACCATAAAACTGGTGGTGACCAATTCACGTGGTTGTATTTCAGATACCTTGATACAGACGATCAACGTATCGCAGAATGCCATCGCTAATTTTGGATACAGCAGCCCGCTCTGCGATAATGTGGCCGTTCAGTTCAGCGATTCCTCCAGCATCGGCGGCGGAACGGTCACGGAGTGGAACTGGATACATAATGGAACGGTCTTCAGCAACCAGCAAAATCCATTGCAACTATTTCCTGCCGGCATACAAACCGTTGGATTGGTGGCAAGCAATATAACCGGTTGCAAAAGCGATACGGTATTCAAAACATTTACAATAAACCCCAGGCCGGTCGTAAGTATGAACTTCAGCAATGCCTGCAAAGGGGCCCCGGTTGATTTCACCGGAACTGATCTGAATGGAACCGGTATCACAGAATGGAGATGGAATTATGGCGATGGAGGTACCGGTATTGGCGCTGTTTCACAACATACATACAGTACAGCGGGTGTTTTTTCCGTAAGCCTTGCAGCCGTATCCTCCAATGGATGTTTATCCGGTACCATCAGCAAGAATATTATCATCTACAGTACAAATGTATTTGCCGGAAACGATACCATAGCCGCAGCGGGGCAACCCATTCAGTTACAGGCAACGGGCGGCGTCAATTATACCTGGACCCCCGCTACCGGTTTAAACAACCCAAATGTTGCCAACCCGGTTGCTGTTCTCAATGGTACACAAACCTATACCGTAAAAGGATTCACGCCGCAGGGCTGCGAATCATATGATGACATCACCGTAAAAATTTACAAGGGCCCGGATATTTACCTGCCCAATGCCTTTACGCCAAATGGGGACGGCCTGAATGATGTTTTCAGGGGAATACCGGTAGGACTGCAACAGTTTCACCACCTGGCAATTTTCAACCGTTATGGTGAACAGGTATTTTATACAACCGATCACCGGAAGGGATGGGATGGGTCCTGGAAAGGTAAAAAACAGGAAACCGGTGTGTTTGTGGTCATCGCCGGCGGGACAGATTTTCGCGGTAATAAAATAAATAAAAAGCAAAGTTTTGTATTGATCCGTTAAAGAATCTCCTGAAAAATATTATTTTTCCGTAATTACATTTCAGTAATTCTTCCCATCATGAAAAAATCTGCACTTTTTTTATTCCTGCTGATCATTTTTTCAGTCCTGCATGGCCAGGATAAACTTCCTTCTTTTGGCAAAGTGGATAAGGCCGACCTGGAAATGAAGGACTGCGACTTTGACCCCGGGGCCGAAGCGGTTGTATTGTTTGATGTGGGCGAAATTGAGATCAGGTATGCAGGGTTTTCAGGATGGTTATCCGAGAGTATTTACCGGGTTCGTATCAAAGTGCTGAAGTCATCCGGTACCGAAAGGGCGCAGGTGAAACTGCGGTATTATTCCAAAAACCGGTCGGAAGAGGTCTCCGGTGTAAGAGGTATATCGTTTAACATGGACGAAGGCGGCAATATCGTTGAAACAGAGATGGAGAATAAGGCCGTGTTTGATAAACCCATTGATAAAGAAATGTCTGAGATATCTTTCGCCATACCCAATGTAAAGGTTGGAACCGTGTTCGAATACAAATACCGCCATATACGCAAATCATTCAGCTATATTCCCACCTGGTATTTTCAGAGCGAAGTGCCGGTAAAATACAGCGCCTATTATCTTGCCATACCCGAATATTTCCAGTTTTCTGTACAGTCAACCCTCCGGCAAAAGCTGGAAGAGCAGAAGAAGAGCTTAGGTGATCCCGGTAAATGGTACATATTGCGTAATATACCCGGCATCAAAGAAGAGCCATACAGCGCCGGCACAAAGGGTTATGTGCAGCGGGTGCAGTTTAAATTGTCGAGGATAAGTTCTCCAACCTATAACGAAGACTTTCAAACCACCTGGCCCAGGAGAACAGAGCAATTGCTGGAGGATGAGGATTCTGGCCAGGCCATCAAAAAGCCCCTGCGGGGTCCGTCTGACCTGGATGCAAAGCTTCCGCTCATTACAACGAATACGGAAAGGATCAGAACGGTTTACAATTATGTGCAAAGCAATATGCAGTGGGATGAAACCTATGGCATTTACTCATACTACGGTATAAAAGATGCCTGGGATAAAAAGAATGGTTCGGTCACCGATATCAATTTCATCCTGATACGTCTTTTGCGGGATGCCGGTATAGAGGCAAAACCTTTGCTGGTGAGTACCAGGGACAATGGCACCATCAATACGTTCTATCCTTTTTTAAGCCAGTTCAATTGTGTGATGGCCTATGTGAAGGAGGGCGAAACCGTTTACGTGATGAATGCGGCAGATAAGTATAACCCCTTTCACCGGGTGCCCTACGATGTTCTATACCGGTTTGGCCTCGTGGTGGATAAAAAGAACGGCGGCCTGGTAAAATTGGAAAGTGAAGACCGGTTTGAGAACAGCATATTCTTTTCCTGTGCGGTGGGCGAAGATGGAAAACTTGCAGGCCAGGCCACCCTCAACAGTTCGGGGTATGCACGAAATATACGCATGCACAGGCATGCGAATGCAAAACTGAAAGAAACCTTTGAAGACAACAGCGGCATAAACATTACGGTAGATTCCCTGGCGGTGAATAATGAAAAGGATGAGTCGCTGCCGCTTGAGCAAAAGATCGAATTCAGCGGCAGCATGCAATCCAGCGGGGATTATTACTTTTGCCGTATAACCTTTTTACGAACCTGGGCAAGAACCCGTTCCTGGATGAGAAGCGGGTGACGGATATTGACTTCAGCTATCCCCGGAAATATATTGTCAACGGTTCCTGGTTCCTCCCGATAATTTTACAGTGAACGAACTGCCCAGGAACACCAAATGATCCTGCCGGATACCAGCATCGTACTTACCCGGATGATGCAGCTTGAGGGAAGTATCCTTTCATTCCGGTTCACCATTGATTTCAAAGCATCGGGCTATTCTGCTGAAAGTTATCCTTATATAAAAGAGTTCTTCCGGCAGCTTTACATGATCATGGATGAACGGATCGTTTTGAAGAAAAAATAAAACCCTTGTATGAAAAGAGTATACTGTTTTTTTATTTTGAACATTTCAGTGATGGCTGCCGCCGCACAGATGAATATCTATTCTGCCCTTACCATACCCGATTCATTGAAGAAGGATGCAGACCTGGTGGTACGGGAAGAATACATCAAAGTAAATGTTAAGGATAAGAATACAGCCTGGTTTGATGTGCACCAGGTGATAACGGTTATGAACGAGCAGGCAAAAAGATTTCTTTTCTTCAGCCAGTTCTCCGATAAATTTCATGTGCTGGATGAAGCAGAGATAAAAGTATATGATGTGGCCGGCAACAAAAGAAATACCTATTCAAAAAAGGAAATGACCTCATTGAACTACGGGGATGGCCTGGTTCCGGAAGGAAAAATTACTTATTTTGATATTACAGCTCCCTCGTATCCTATAACCGTGGAATACACGTACAGCATTAAGTACAAGGGAATATTCAGTCTGCCGGGTTACGACTATCATTCGCCCTGGCAATCGGTACAGCATTCCGTGTTTGAAGTGGAATCACCTGCTGACCTGGGTGTCCGTTATAAACTGGTAAATACCGATCTTAAGCCGCAGCTTATCCGCTCCGGCAATAAAGACATGCTGCGCTGGGAGGTAAAGAACCTTGGCGCCTACAAACTGGAAAAACACAGTGGATCTTCCTATTCGTATGAACCAATGGTTTTGATAGGCCCCAATAAATTCCAACTGGATGATTACGAGGGAGACATGACCAGCTGGAAGAACTTTGGTGCCTGGATCAATAACCTGTACGCCAAAACCACCGGGCTGCCCGATGATAAGAAACAATTTTACCAGGGGCTGGTAAAGAACGCCTCCACCGACCGGGAAAAAGCGCAGATCCTTTATTCGTACATGCAAAATAACATGCGCTATGTGAGCATCCAGTTGGGGATCGGTGGATTACGTCCTTTCCCGGCCAGTTTCGTGGATGATAAAAAATACGGCGATTGCAAGGCATTGAGCAATTACCTTAAATCGGCATTGGATGCCGTGGGCATAAAATCAAATATCGTGATCATACAGGGCGGGCTTACTCCCCGAACGGTGATCGAGGATTTTCCTGCCAACTACTTTAATCATGCGATACTCTGTATCCCGCAACCAAAGGATTCCATCTGGCTGGAATGTACCAGCACCACGCTTCCCTTTGCAGAACTCGGGCCATTCACTGAAAACCGCAAAGCGATGATGGTAACCGATAATGGGGGCGTATTGGTGAATACGCCGGCAAGTAATTATAAGAATAATACAGAAGCGGTAAACACGGTAATTGAAGTGAACGCAGATGGCGGTGCCCAGGTAAATGTAACAGCCCGCTTTACAGGAGACGGCCGTGATGAACTGCTGATGCGCTTTCACGACATGAAGGATGATGAGAAGCGGAAATATTTTATCACCGAAAAAACCTGGAAGCAACCCGATGCATTGAAGATAGCCACGGCAGACAGGTCCACCAATCCCTATTGGGTGAAGGCAGCCATGGAATACGAAAAGGTATTTTCCTTCAATGCAGGATCCAAGCTTTTTTTTGAACCAAGACTGTATCCCATCTTTGACGAAGACATTCCCGAAAACAACAACCGCATGCGGGATTATCATTTCACCTGCCCCTACCAGGTCTTTGATACCACGGTGTATAAATTCCCGGCGGGGTATACACCGGAGAACCTGCCCAAAAGTAAATCGGTGACCAGGCCATTCGCCCAGTACACATGTGCCTACACCTGGGATGCCGATACACGTACACTCACTTCCGTAGCGATGCTGCAGTTAAAAGAACGTGTGATAAAAGCAGCCGATTATAAGGCATTGTATGATTTCAATAAACAGGTGATGGCAGATGTGAATGAGAAGATCGTTATGAAGCGGGAGTAGCTTCTTTCACGGAAGCACTGTGCATTTTTAATAAGAATTCATGCAGGTCTTTCATGGACCGGATGGATTCAACAACCAGGATCCCGTTCTTCCCGACCTGTTTTAATTTTCCCTTGTTGGTGCCGGTTTGTAAGAATTGCAGTATACCATTGAACAGTTCACTCTGGAAATACGGGGAGTCCGGGTTACCTACAAAGAAACACCGGAGTGTTTCATTCTTCAGCAGCATTTTCTCAAAACCAAGGTCAACGGCTAACCGGCGGCAACGCACGGTTGTAAAAAGGTCTTCCACCTGTTCGGGTACCGGGCCAAAACGGTCCGTCATCTCTCTATGGAATGCAACCAGGTCATCTTGCGTTTCGCAGTTATCAAGCCTGGAATACAAACTCAGTCTCTCGGTGATGCTTTCAACATAACTATCGGGTATCAGTATCTCCAGGTCGGTATCAATGCTGCAATCGGTCACAAAATCATCCTGCTGCCGGATCTCTGCCTTGAACAGTTCTTTGAATTCGGAGCGCTTCAACTCACGGATGGCTTCATCCAGGATCTTCTGGTACATTTCAAAACCGATCTCGGCAATGAAACCGCTTTGCTCACCGCCCAGCATATTCCCGGCGCCACGTATATCCAGGTCCCTCATGGCGATCTGGAACCCGCTGCCCAGCTCACTGTATTGCTCCAGCGTGCTTAACCGTTTGCGGCTGTCAACCGGCAGGGTACTCATCGGCGGAGCGAATAAATAACAGAATGCTTTTTTATTGCTGCGGCCAACCCTTCCTCTTAACTGGTGCAGATCACTCAGGCCGAACTGGTGTGCATTGTTCACGATGATGGTGTTCACATTCGGGATATCCACACCACTCTCCACAATATTAGTACAGACAAGCACATCGTATTTCTTATCCATGAAATCGAGGATGGTATCTTCCAGCTGGTCGCCTTCCATCTGCCCGTGTGCATACGCAATGCTCAGGTCAGGACAAAGGCCCTGTATAAGTTCTTTCATTTCGGCCAGTCCCTTCACCCGGTTGTGAATGAAGAAGACCTGCCCGCCTCTTTCGGTCTCGTAATAAATGATGTCCCGGATGGCATCTTCATTGAACTGCATCACCTCGGTTTGTATCGGCTGCCGGTTGGGTGGCGGCGTGTTGATGATGCTCAGGTCCCTCGCACCCATCAGGCTGAATTGTAATGTTCTTGGAATGGGCGTTGCGGTTAAGGTCAATGAGTCAACGGTTGTTCTCAGTTGTTTCAGTTTTTCTTTTGCTGCCACCCCGAATTTCTGTTCTTCATCAATGATCATTAACCCGAGGTCTTTGAACTTCACTTCTTTGTTGAGCAGGGCATGGGTTCCGATGATGATATCGATCTTTCCTTCGGCAACTTTCTGCAGTGTTTCTTTTTTTTGCCTGGATGATTTGAAGCGGTTAATGAAATCAACGGTCACCGGGAAATCTTTCAGGCGGTCGCCAAATGTTTTATAATGCTGGTAGGCGAGAATGGTAGTTGGCACCAGCACAGCGGCCTGCTTTCCATCGCAGCAGGTTTTAAAGGCAGCACGTATGGCAATTTCTGTCTTGCCAAATCCTACATCACCGCAAACCAGCCTGTCCATCGGCGATGGTTTTTCCATATCCCGCTTTACATCTTCGGTTGCCCTGGCCTGGTCGGGAGTGTCTTCATAGATAAAGCTGGCTTCCAGTTCTGTTTGTAAATAATTATCGGGGCTGTGGGCAAAGCCTTCCTGGGCTTTTCGTTTGGCGTATAGTTTTATCAGGTCGGTGGCAATGTCCTTTACCTGCTTCTTGGTCTTATCTTTCAGTTTGTTCCATACATCACTGCCCAGTTTGTTCATTTTGGGAACCGTGCCTTCCTTGCCGCTGTACTTGCTGATCTTGTGCAGCGAAGAAATATTTACGTACAGCAGGTCGCCGTCCTTGTATTGAATGCGGACAGCCTCCTGCAATTTTCCACTGGCTTCGATCTTTTGCAGGCCGCTGTATACACCCACGCCATGGTCAATATGTGTAACATAATCTCCCGGCTGAAGCTCCCGCAGCATTTTTAAGGTGAGCGCCTTATTCTTGCTGAAGGCCTGTTTGACCCGGTACTTATGGTAGCGTTGGAATATCTGGTGGTCGGTATAGCAAACCAGCTTCAGGTCATCGTCAATAAATCCTTCATGAATGGAAACCGGGACAGGAATGATATTCACCTCTGCCTTCAGGTCCACAAAAATGGTATGAAGCCGTTCCAGTTGCCTGGGATTTTCGGCAAAGAGGTAAATGCTGTATTTCTTTGCTTCGTATTCTTTCAGGTTCTTTATCAGCAGGTCGAACTGGCGGTTGAAGGAGGGTTGTTCTTTGGTGGAAAAATCTATTTGTGGTTTATGGTTTGTGGTTTGTGGTTCGTTTGTGAAGTAAGATTTGTTTCCAAATTCAACAATATGCCTCTGTTTGATCTGTTCTTCGATAACGGCAGCTGTTACAAAATCATCTTCACTCACTTCTTTTTTCACTGTGATATCCTCTGTTTCATCAGACTCTTTATCGACTACAAACCCCTCCCGCCCGAGGCGGGACCAAACCCTAAACTCATCTTCCTGCTGTTCTATCTTGTCTTTAATGAATTCCCAGTCTTCTGTCCACACCACGGTATTCTCGGGTAAAAATTCCCATAAGGAAACTTTCTCCCCGGTTTCAAACTGCGTTTCCACATTCGGAATAATATTCACCTGCAATAATTTCCGTTCGCTCAATTGTGTTTCGGGGTCAAAGATGCGGATGCTGTCCACTTCATTGCCGAATAATTCAACCCGGTAAGGTTTTTCATTGCCGAAGGAATAAATATCCAGGATGCCGCCGCGAACGGCAAACTGGCCGGGTTCATATACAAAGTCGGTCCGTTTGAAACCATAGCCGATAAATTTCTCATAAATGCCATTGGTATCCAGCGTATCTCCCTGCTTGATGGAAATGATATTTGACGAAAGTGTTTTTGGCAACACCACTTTTTCAAACAAGGCCTCGGGGTACGTTACAATGGCCCCAACCCTGTTTTCGCCATGCGGATTTGAAAAACGGGTAAGGCATTCGGTCCGCAGCATCACATGGCTGGGGTTCAGTAACCGGTAGTTCTTTTTGTTCTTGAAAGACGAAGGAAAATAGAACAGGTTCAATGCCCCTGAGATGTTCTCCAGCGTATTGTGAAAATAGGCGGCTTCCTCCGCATCCCGTAGAATGATGACATGGTTTAACCGGGAGGCTGCCGGGTGGTTAAAAACAGTGGAAACGATGAATGGGGTTATACTGCCATGCAGCCCGGAGAGGTGAATTTGCCCGGGCCGGGACGCAGTGATCCGGTCCACTATCGTAAAACAGCGGCTGTCATTCACGTACTCCTTCAGCAGCATTTCCAGGTTCATCAGGGCGGCAAAGATAAGCCGAATAGCCATTCTGCATAAATTATGCGTATGCCTGCAATACGGGGGGCAGCAAAACCGTTATTCCCGTTGTCTTATCATGGTTTTTGTGCATATTTTTATACATCACCTGTTTTAAGGGAAATCCAATTGTGAACCGGTTAATGAAAAAAGGCTGCTTATATTTTTTACCCGCATTTTTTTTGATTGTCCAGTTAGAGGTAACGGCACAAAATAATGACCTGCCTGTGCGTTTCCGGGCGGGCAATTTTATTACGGGCAATAACATACAGCGGCATAGCTTTCAGAAGAATGATCTGCAACCTTCTTTATTCAATAACGACTATTATGTGCTGGTTCAGTTCTCGAAACTGCCTTCCCCAGAAACAAAGCGGTCTTTGAAAGATGCCGGGCTGGAGTTATTGAACTATGTACCCGGTAATGCATATTTCGCTGTCATTAAGAAAGGGTTTGATTTTTCTGCTGCAGACAGGTATGCCATTGTTTCCATCAACAGCATCCCGGTTTTTTATAAGATCGATAAGGATGTTCTTTCTTACCCGGGAAAGCAGGATAAGGTTCTTGCGGTGAGTTATTATGCACCTGCCGGCAGGGCTGTGGTGATGCAGGAACTGCAGAAGGCCGGAGCCGGAATTGTTACCACAAAGTTTGCAAACACCGATGTTATATTCATCCGTCCATCCGGGGCAGATATCAATGCAATTGCTGCATTACCATTTGTAAGTTATATAAACCTGCAATCGCTTACCGATAAGCCGTTGAATTATAAAAGTGCGCCCATGCATGGAGTAAGCAGCCTGCTTTCTTCTTCCGGAAGGAACTTGAATGGTAAAGGCATTGCTGTTGGAATAGGAGATAACTCGGAGGTTGCCACCGCACATCTTGACTTTACCGGAAGGGTCATCAGCCGGGTACCTTTCCCGATCAGTTTTCATGGCATACATGTTACAGGCACCGTAGCCGGTGCCGGGCTGCTCAATCCCAAATACAACGGAATGGCGCCGAAGGCAACCATTGTAAGCCAGTACCTGAGTGATATCATCACCAATACACCCACCTATGTTGCGGACTACAACATGATCGCCACCAATAATTCGTACACAGCAGCTGACGACAGTTGTGCGGGAACCGGGGTGTATGATGTACTGAGTAATTATACCGACGACCAGGTGAAGACCTACGACAAAGTGTTGCATGTTGTTTCTGCCGGCAATGACGGGACGTACACCTGTTCACCATACCCAGTTTCATTTGCAACAATAAAATCAGGATACCAGTGTGCAAAGAATGTTTTAACGGTTGGCGCCATGGATTCCATTTACGCAATTGCCGGTTTCAGCAGCCGGGGCCCTGTGCAGGACGGAAGATTAAAGCCCGAGATCGTTGCCGATGGCGTTAATGTGTATTCAACCAGGCAATTCAACACGTACGGGACTAACAGCGGCACCAGCATGTCGGGCCCTGTGGTTGCCGGCGCTGTCACCATATTAAATGAACAATACCGTAAATTGAATGCCGGGACAGTTCCCAAAGCTTCTTTGGTAAAAGCATTGCTGTGCAATACAGCAGAAGACCTGGGTAACCCTGGCCCGGATTATACGTTTGGCTTTGGTATGCTCAATGCCCGTAAGGCTGTTGAAGCAATGGAAGGAACACAATACTTCATAAGCAGTACAACGCCTTCCACTAATACCATTGCAGTGCCTGCAGGAGTAAGGCGATTGAAAGTAATGCTGTACTGGGCTGACCCGGCTGCTGCGGCAAACGCTGCAAGCACGTTGATCAATGATCTTGACCTTACCGTTACTGCCCCCGGGCCGGTAACACATCTTCCCCTGATACTGGATGCAACGGCAGCGAATGTAAATGCGAATGCAGCCCCGGGTGCCGACCATGTGAATAATATTGAACAGGTGGTGATCGATAACCCGGCTGCCGGGAATTATGACCTGAATGTAAACGCTTTTGCTGTTCCGCAGGGCCCGCAGGAATATGTACTTACCTATTCGATGGAGATGAATGGCATTACAGTGGATCATCCGTTTGGCGGAGAAACACTGGTGCCGGGCGATACCGAAACCATCCGCTGGACCGCTTATGGGGATGAGTCAAATACGTTCACACTGGAATATTTTGACGGCACAACCTGGAACCTGATCAATGGTAATGTGCCTGCTACCGCAAGATCTTATTACTGGACGGTTCCGTCAACGGTAAGCAATAATTACCGCATCCGGATAAGCAGGAATTCATCTGCCTATACCGATCAAAGCGATTACGATTTTGTAGTGATCGGTCAGCCAACGGTGAATTTACCACCCACGGTTCCCTGCGAAGGCTTTGTCCAGTTAGACTGGGCTGCCGTTTCCGGCGCCACATCCTATGATATCTGGCAGCAGAAAGGTGATTCAATGGCCATCATCGGGAATACGACCGGCCTCACCTATTTAGTGCAGGGACTGAACAGCTCTACCGCATATTGGTTTGGCGTGAGTGCAAAGAACGGAACAGTGAATGGCAGGCGGTCCATTTCCAGGACTTCAACCCCTTCATCGGGTACGTGTACCTTATCCGGCTTCGACAACAACTTTAAAGCCGTTTCCATCAGTGCGCCTGTCAGCGGCAGGCAGTTGACTTCCTCTGCATTAACAGCCACAGAGCAGGTACGGTTTACCATTAAAAACCTGGATAATGCTGCGTCTTCCGGAAATTATGACCTGTATTACCAGGTAAACAGTAACGCCCCGGTGATGGAAAGCAGTTCAACGGTGGTGAATTCGCTGGCTACCCGGCTATATACATTTGCCACTACGGCCGATCTTTCTGCAACCGGTATCTATACCATTAAAGCCTGGGTAAAGAGAACCGGCGATACACAGCCGCTGGATGATACGGTTTCGGTTACGATAAAAAATCTTGTAAACCCGTTGATCACGCTCCCACAGACAGATGGATTTGAAACGGCGATCGTAAAAGAATATGTGGTCAATACGACCGGGCTCGACAGTATTGACAAAGTTGATTTTAAAACCAACTCGGTAAGAGGCAGGGCAAGGACATTTGTGAACACCGGGTTTGCGCATAACGGGAGCAGGGCGATCACCCTGGACCAGTTCCCTTACAATGCAGCAACAACAACCGACAGTATGCTGATGACCTACAACCTGAACAATTATATTTCAGGCAACCAGCTGCGTATTGATTTTTATTACAAGAACCACGGGCAGGAGAATAATGCCAATAATAAAGTGTGGATACGTGGCAGCGATACAAAAGCATGGGTGCAGGCCTATGACCTTGTTGCCAACCAGGCCGGGCTCGGACAATGGAAACATGCCGTAATAAATGTGAATGATGTGCTGGATACGGTATTGCCGGCACAGCCCATCAGCACCAGCTTTCAGATCAAATTCGGTCAGCAGGGGAATACCTCCGCCAACAACCCCAACCCGATCATTGACCAGGACGATGGTTATACTTTTGATGATGTAACGCTAAAAGAAGCGGCCAATGATATCGGCATACTGAACATCATATCTCCGTCCATAACAGGCTGCGGTACCTATGGCCCCCAGCCTGTTTCACTGCAGGTAAAGAATTACAGCGCTGCAACATTCACCAACGTACCGGTTTATTACCGGGTAAATGGCGGTGCACCCGTAATGGAAACGATCGCATCCCTGGCACCAGGTACCTATACACATACATTTGCTGTTCCGGAAAATCTTACGGTTAACACCGATTACAGTTTTGATTTCTGGGTAAATGAGCCAACCGATAACTACACTAATAATGACAGTGTGTTGAATCATGCTTTCCGTACCAGCCTGGTTATAAATACCTTTCCTTACCTGGAAGGATTTGAAAGCAATGATGGAAGCTGGTACAGCAAGGGCTCAAACAACAGCTGGCAATGGGGTACACCGGCAAAGGCCACGATCAGTAAAGCAGCCAACGGAACCAATGCCTGGGTGACATCGCTTACCGGTAACTACCAGAACAATGAACTTTCTTATTTGTACTCGCCCTGCTTCAACCTGGGCGGAATGACACAGCCAGTTTTATCCTTCAGTCACATATTTGAGATCGAAGACGGAACCCCGGCAGATTATAACTGGATCGAGTATTCAGATAATGGCGGCGTTACCTGGAACCGGCTGGGATCAAACGGGGTAGGTACCAACTGGTTCAATGATCCAACCGGCAAAAAACAATGGCGCACTTCACTTACCACCTGGCATGTGGCCAGCACCGATATTCCAACCACCGCAGGCAATGTCCGTTTCCGCTTTGTCATGTCGAGCGATATGGGCATTAACCGCGAAGGCGTGGGTATTGATGATATCCATGTGTTTGATAAAGCGCTTATTTATGATGTTCCGGCAACCGTAACAGGCTTAACACAAACGGTGAACGGGTCGAACTGGGTACATTTTACTTCGGGCGGGAAAAGGGTGGCATCCGTCAATGCCAATGGATTTGACCTGGGAAGTACCACCGTGGATGTATACCCCTACACCGGTGCAGTACGTACACAGAATAATCAATACTACCTGAACAGGAATATTGTGATACGCCCGACCAATGTACCGGGTGGGTATGTGTCTGTCCGTTTTTATTTTACCGACGCAGAAGCCAAGGGCTTGCTGGCTGCAACCGGCTGTGGCCCTTGCACCAAGCCCAACGATCCGTATGAACTGGGGGTAACCAAGTACAGCGGAACAGCCATCCAGGAGAACGGAACACTGGCTGATAATTTCGGTGGTTCCTATATGTATATATTGCCGGCAAATACGGAGATCATTCCATATGATAATGGCTATTATGCAGAATATCCTGTAAACAGTTTCAGTGAGTTCTGGCTCAACAACGGTGGGGTGAACCACAATGAACCACTTCCCGTCAGCCTGGTTTCTTTTGAAGCGCTTAAACAAAACAACAAGGTGCTGCTTCAATGGACCACCTCAAATGAAGTGAACAGCGGCCGCTTTATTGTTGAACGAAGCGGGGATGGCATCCATTACATCCCTGTTGGAGAGGTACCTGCAAAGAATACCGCAGGCAATAATTATTATGGTCTGACCGACCCGGCGCCAATGTCCGGTTTGAATTATTACCGGCTGAAAATGGTTGACCGGGATGGAGCCTTTCAATATTCGCCCGTGCGGAAGATAAATTTCAATAATGACGGGGATGATATTACGCTGTATCCAAACCCGGTTGTCAATGCAACGCTGTTCATTGCTTCATCCGGTAATTGCAATAAAGCGCTTTTATACGATGTGTCGGGTAAGCT